>CAZVHL010000071.1:4952-7292 GCA_964626925.1 uncultured Nitrospiraceae bacterium | reverse complement strand
AAAATGCTATCAAAAGAACACGAGGAACTAACCCTGCTTTTCAGAACTGTATCTATTGCGAAAAAAGAGTGGGAAAAAACAATGGATTGTGTAGCGGATATGGTAATGCTGACCGACAGTCACGGCGTGATTAAGAGACTTAACAAGTCGCTTATGGATTTCGTAAATATGGCATATACAGATATTATCGGTGAACGATGGGAAAAGATCATGAGTGACAATGACCTCGAGACCATATCTCTCTTTGATGAAGGCGGCGCTGGTGAAATGATAGAAGTCACTCAAAAATCTACAGACAAGTGGTTTGAACTTATTTCATATCCATATGAAGATAAGGAACTCGGTTTCTCAGGCTTTGCCATAACATTACATGAGACAACAGAGATAAAAAGGGTATCACGGGAACTTGAGGCTTCTCACGCCCAGATACTTCAGGGTGAAAAGATGGCTTCTATCGGGCAACTGGCGGCAGGAGTTGCGCATGAGATTAACAACCCTACAGGATTTGTGCTCAGCAACCTGCATACACTTGGAAAATATGTTTCCCGCTTAACAGAATTTATTAACGACCAGGCTAAAGCGATTGAATCGCCGACTGATGGCTGTATTCAGGAACTTGCGGAAAAGAAAAAAACGATGAAAATCGATTTCATACATAATGATATAAAAGATCTTATCAGTGAGTCTATTGAGGGCACGGACAGAATTAAAAAGATCGTGCAGAATCTTAAAAGTTTTGCAAGGATAGATGAATCTGATCTTATGATGGCGGATATTAATGAATGTATCGAGAGCACACTCAATATTGTCTGGAATGAACTGAAATATAAGTCGGAAGTTTTCAAGGACTACGGAACACTTCCTTTGATCGACTGCTATCCTCAGCAGTTGAATCAGGTATTTATGAATTTACTGATAAATGCATCACAATCAATAGAGAAGCAGGGAGAGATAAGGATAAAGACCTGGAATGGAGACGGAATGATACATGTGTCCATATCTGATACAGGAGCGGGAATACCGGAAGATAAAATGAGTCGAATATTCGATCCGTTTTTTACAACGAAGCCGGTTGGAATGGGAACAGGCCTAGGATTAAGCATAAGCTATGACATTGTGAAAAAACATAACGGAGAAATAAAGGTGGAGAGTGAAGTTGGTAAAGGCACTACCTTTAATGTAACTATTCCTATTGAGGAAGGAAAGTGATATGAGTGAAGCAATAAAAATTCTGTGTGTTGACGATGAAAAGAATGTTCTCCGCGCTCTGAAAAGAGTTTTTCTTGACTGTGATTATGAAATCATCACCGCAGAATCTGGCAGTGAAGGACTTGAAATCCTGAACCAGACAGATACTGTTCAGATTGTTATATCAGATTACAGGATGCCGCAGATGAGTGGCGTTGAGTTTTTACAGGAAGTCTACAGGAATTGGCCCGATACTTTAAGAATAGTTCTTTCGGGATTTGCTGACATGTCCGTTATAATGGATGCAATTAATGAGGGGCATATATACCAGTTCATACAAAAACCGTGGGATGACGATAAGTTGAAAGCTACAATATCCAAAGCTCTTGATCACTATTTTATGCAGCAAAAAATGATCGGCACTGAAAAAGAACTGATCAAAAAGCATCAGGAACTTAATAACCCAAACACCTATCAGGAAGGGCCTTTATTATTTTTTGAGGATGGTATTTCTCATGACTGATTATGCTGTACTGTTTGTTGACGATGAACAAAATATACTGAACTCTCTTGAGAGACTCTTTCATGACGATGAACTGAAAATCCTCAAGGCGATTAATGCTGAGGATGCCCTGGAACTCGTGAAAAACGAGGAGATAGCTGTGCTCGTATCTGATAATCGTATGCCCGGGATGAAAGGAGTTGAGTTGCTGTCAAAAGTCAGGGAGATGTCTCCGGATATAATCAGGATCCTGATGACAGCATATGCCGACCTGCCGGTTGCTATGGACGCAATTAACAGAGGAGAGGTTTTCAGGTTTATAGAAAAGCCATGGGACAACACTGTACTTAAAGAGACAGTGTATGAAGGAATCAATCGTTTCCAGATTATCAGGGCACTCAAGAGTCAGGATGAGTCATCCATGCTATCACTTGCCCAGACAATAGAGCTCAAAGACAAGTATACAAGGGGGCACTGTGACAGGGTGGCAAGATATGCCCTTATGATAGCTGATGCATTAAACCTTCCCGAAGAAACCAAAAAAGAAATCAACTATGGCAGCTGGCTTCATGACTGCGGAAAAATCGGAATTCCTGATGCAATACTTAATAAACCGGCTAAACTTGACGAAGAAGAATTTGAACTGATAA
>CAZVHL010000071.1:2794-4852 GCA_964626925.1 uncultured Nitrospiraceae bacterium | reverse complement strand
CAAGAAAAGGAGATAACTATAATGAATAATTCAATTCTTATTGTTGACGATAACTCTGGCATATTGTCAGCACTGAAAAGAACCCTCGCGGATGAGCCATACGAAATATTCACAGCAGCATCAGGGGTAGATGGGCTTGAGATGCTTCATAAGCATCAGATAAAGCTTATTATTTCTGATGAAAAAATGCCGGGAATGTCCGGAAGTGACTTTCTGACAGCAGCAAAAAAAATATTTCCAAATACTATCAGAATTATGCTGACAGGGTATGCAAATTTGGAGGCTGCCATGAAAGCAATCAACGATGGTGAAATTTACAGGTTTTTTTCAAAGCCGTGGGATGATCTGGAGCTAAAGTTGTCGATCCGTACAGCCCTCGAAAAGTTCGATCTTGAGGAAGAAAACAGGAATCTTCTAAAAACAGTTAAAAGACAGGAGGGTGAACTTAGACAGCTTGAGGTCAGTCATCCCGGGATTACGAGTCTGAAAAAAGATGAAGAGGGAAACCTTGTTCTGTCTGAAATATCTGATGTGGATAAGGAGCTTTCTGAAATAATATCAGAGTCCAAATTAAATGTAGAGCAGGATTAGTAGTAACCAAGGGGTTAAAAATAAAAAGGCCGTAAGCATATGCTTACGGTCTTTTTATTTTTATATAAGATTAATTTCTAATACTCTTACTTAGCTGTCCCTAATTCCTCTCTCACCGAAATCGCTACTTTATATAAAATTGTCAGAGTCAGAAAACCGATCGCCCAAACTCCCAGAGTAATTATCGTCTCAATAAGTGTAGGCCAGTACTCGGTAACTGTACCGAAATGATTAGGGATAAATCCGCCGATTACAAGACCGAATCCCTTGTCTATCCATAATGAGACAAACACCAGTATACAGGCCTTAACAAGGTTGGACTCTTTATTCCTGATACCCGGTGGAATGAGCATGATAAGCGATATAATGGCAAAGATAGCAGATATCCACATCAGTGGTACCAGCTTGTTGTGACCTTCAATTCCGGCAAATAGATACTCAAAGGCATGCATGTGCCCCGGAATGCCACTGTAAAATGCGGTAAACACCTCCAGGAGAATAAAGAACACATTGGCACACATTGCATAGGCAACTATTTTACCTATGGACTGAATCGCTTCTTTACCCACATCAAATTTTGAATACTTCCTGACGATCAGGGCAAGGATGATAAGCAGTGCAGGTCCGGCTGCAAAAGCAGATGCCAGAAATCTTGCTGCCATGATTGCTGTGAGCCAGAAATGCCTTCCCGGAATACCGGCATAAAGGAATGCAGTAACAGTATGAATACTGATCGCCCAGGGAATAGAAAGGTAAATCAAAGGCTTAACCCATCCGGGCGGAGGCGTCTGCTTCTTCTCCGCATGAAGCGTGGTCCATCCGATCACAATATTCAGCACGAGATAGCCGTTCAGTACCATTGCATCCCAGAAGAGTATTGAATTTGGAGATGGATAAAGAAGGACATTCAAGATCCTCATAGGCTGTCCCATATCAACAAATATAAAAAGCATGCACATCGTGACTGAAGCAACTGCCAGGAATTCTCCAAGTATCACTATCTTGCCGAATTTCTTATAGTCATGAAGATAATAAGGGATCACGATCATAACCGCTGATGCGGCAACACCAACAAGAAAGGTAAACTGTGAAATGTAGAAACCCCACGAAACGTCCCTGCTCATACCGGTCACTCCCAGACCATTCTGGAACTGATAGATATACGCAAGAGTACCGGCCCCTGCCAGACCAGCCAGTACCATAACCAGTGTCCAGTATCTTTTACTTCCGCACAGAGCCTTATCCAACATGATTGTCACCTCCCATCACATAAAACACACTGGGCAAAGTCCCGAGTGAAGGTTTTCTTCTTATTGTAAATTTAACATTCAGTATCTTTCTCACATCCGATTCAGGATCGGAAAGATTGCCGAATGCCATTGCACCATTCGATGCCTCAACACAGGCAGGCTCAAGCCCCCGTGCAAGCCTTTCCACACACAACGTGCATTTTTCCACAACACCCAT
>CAZVHL010000071.1:0-2694 GCA_964626925.1 uncultured Nitrospiraceae bacterium | reverse complement strand
TCCATATCCATTTAACTTCGTTCTTGGGATCATTCTTCTCAGGAATCAACGTAGGTACATTATGTATGCTGTGGCATGCTTCCATAATATTTTTATACGATTCTTCATTCTTGAATTTACTCACGTCAATGACAAGCCCCAGCCGCGTTGCTGCCCTGGAACCCGCGTGAGATGCTACAGAAGCTTCAGCAGCGTTTTTGACAAGTAGATCAGCAGCTGACAACCCGAGACCTATGCCTGTAAGACCGGCTATCTTCAGGAACTTTCTTCTATCTATGCTCATAACAGGCCCTCCTCTTTCACAAAATGACAGTCCCAGCAGTACGGTTTCACGCCTGCATATCCGTGGCATTCGCCGCAGAACTGTGCCCTGTTGGAATGGCACATCATGCATCCGTTCTGGAGGCTCTTTTCGTATATACGGCCAGCCAAAAGCATTGTGCCTCTCATGCCTTCCCTGACAACAGCATCTCTCCACTCATCCAGTACCTTCATATGTTCTGTTCTCATTATCTCTTTCGGTCGCACACATTCTTTTTTCTCGAGTTGATTTATGACCGGTGTATCAAGGCTTGGATTTGCCTTTTCGATCGACCTTCCCATATTAGAGTAAAAAGGGTATGTGACCAATCCGAGAAAAATTATAAGCCCGGCAATTATTTTTCCACCGTTATACATTATTCTTCTCCCTCCTCTTCACTCTCTTCTTCCATGCCTGGAAGATCTTCAAGCCTCAAATCCTGTGTCCTCTTTATTTCACCTTTCATAACAAGTGCGTTTGCAAGCAGTTCGTGAGTTCCGCAGACCTCGACTCCGGGCACCCAGTAATCCATCAAGGGAGGCAGTACCGCCCTGTCGATAGCACAGATATTGGCAAGCATGTTTACCCCATATTTTTCATGGACATTCTTGACCGCGTGCGCCCTTGGCATGCCGCCTCTCATTCTTAATTCCATGTTTTCCCCTGCGTTAAGACCGGAACCGCTTCCGCAGCAGAATGTTTTTTCACGGGTTGTATCATCAGCCATCTCATAAAAATTGTTACACACAGTGTTGATTATGTAGCGTGGCTCTTCAAAAATCCCCATTCCCCTTGCTGTGTTGCAGGAATCATGGAACGTTACGTTCAGGTGGTCATTCCGGCTCGGGTCAAATTTCAGTTTGTTATTTTTTATCAGGTCAGCGGTAAATTCTGCGATATGGACCATCTTTGTGCTCTTCGCATTTTCAAACTTTGTACCGGTAATAGGCGAAACAGGTTCTTCCATGAAGTCCGCAGGACCGTTCCAGGTGTCCATAAACTGATTCAGAACTCTCCACATGTGGCCACACTCACCGCCAAGTATCCACTTGACACCCAGTCTTTTTGCCTCAGCATAGATTTTATAATTGAGCCTTTTAGCCATATCCATTGATGTGAAAAACCCGAAGTTTCCGCCTTCTGATGCGTAAGTGCTCCATGTGTAATCCAGACCAAGTTCGTGGAACAGCATCATATAACCCATTGCAGTAAATGTCCCCGGATCACCAAAGAGATCTCCAGAGGGAGCGACAAAGAGTATCTCGGCACCTTTTCTGTTTAAAGAAGGTTCAATCTTTATTCCTGTAATTTCCTCTATATCATCCACCAGGTATTCCATGTTGCTTGCAATTGCATGCGGCTCAAGCCCAAGGTGATTACCTTTTTTATAACAGTTTGCAACAGGACCACCAATCCAGTCGGTCTGCGTCCCGATCAGGTTAAGTAATTCCCTGCCGATCATCGTAATTTCGGCCTGATCAATTCCATAAGGACAGAAAACAGAACAGCGGCGGCACTCAGTACACTGGTAAAAATAGGACCACCATTCCTTTAATACAGCATCTGTCAACTCCCTCGCTCCCGCGAGTTTACCGAACAGTTTACCGCCGGGCGTAAAATATTTTCTGTACACTGATCTGATAAGTTCAGCCCTGAGCACAGGCATGTTTTTCGGGTCTCCTGAACCTATAAAAAAGTGGCATTTGTCAGCGCATGCACCACACCTCACACATATATCCATAAACAATTTAAAGGACCGGTAGTTGCCAAGTCTTTCCTTTATGCCGTCAAGCACTATCTCTTTCCAGTTCTCAGGCAGTTTCCAGTCATCATCAGTAGGCTGCCATTCCCTGGCATACGGAAAACCCACTTCTTCGAGATATTTAGGTCTCGATCCGTAGCAGTAAGTTCCCGGCTTTATCTCTGCAGGTGTTTCGGTCCATTCGGTTTCAGGCGGGTTGTAATCTACTTTTGTAAGTTCTTCTGGTTTTGGTGTTTCAGTTGGTTTTGCCATTTACCTACTCCTTTTCTACCGGGATTCCAGCTGTTTTCATTTTCTCCCTGAACTCTTCCTCATATTCATCGTAAGTATGTACCTTGACCGGATGGTCCCATGGATTTATGTGCCTGACCACACGGCTGTTATTTGCAAGGTTTCTTGTTGGACTGAAAAAGACTCCACCCATATGCATCAGCTTGCTGAACGGGAAATATATAAGCAGGGCGCTGATCAGGAAAAGATGTATAAAGAAAATAGCTCCGATTCCATCAGGAACAGTAACATTAAAACTGGCCAGACCCATCGTCAGCTCTTTTACTTTTATGATATCCACTTTTGTAAAGTACCGCATAATTATCCCCGTAATACCGATGCCCATGATTAAAAAAAGAGG
>CAZVHL010000070.1:3304-7320 GCA_964626925.1 uncultured Nitrospiraceae bacterium | reverse complement strand
TAAATGTCAAAAGTTCAAAGGGCACTTATAAGTGTTTCTGACAAGACAGGGGTTGTGGATTTTGCAAGGGAACTTAGCGGTCTTGGAATTGAGTTATTGTCTACAGGTGGAACAGCGAAGGCTATAAAGGATGCGGGAATAGATGTCAAAGATGTATCTGATTATACCGGATTCCCGGAGATGCTGGGCGGCAGACTAAAAACCCTTCATCCAAAGATTCATGGGGGCCTGCTCTGGAGAAGGGATAATCCTCAGGATCAGGAAGATCTGAAGTCCAATAGTATTGAGTCGATAGATCTGGTCGCTGTTAACCTTTATCCATTTGAACAGACTGTATCAAAACCTGATGTAGTGTTTGAAGATGCAATAGAAAATATCGATATCGGTGGGCCGACCATGTTAAGGGCCGCGTCTAAAAATTTCAAAGATGTGGCAGTTATTGTTGATCCTGAAGATTATTTAAAAGTTCTTGATGAATTAAAATCAGGTAGCGGAGAAGTGAGTTATGATACAAAATATTATCTTGCCAGAAAGGTCTTTGCTCATACAGCGCGTTATGACACTTTAATCTCAAACTATCTGAACAAACATGCAGAACCTGATAATCCTTTTCAGCCTGAAATTAACTTGAGTTTCAGTAAAATCAGCAGTCTCAGATATGGAGAAAATCCACACATGAAGGCGGCGGTCTACAGGGAACCTCTGTATTCCGGTTTGTCCCTTGTTGATGCAAAGATAATTCAGGGCAAGGAAATGTCATTTAATAATTATCTCGACTCAAGCGCAGTTATTGACCTTGCCAGGGAATTTAAAGGCAAGCCTTCTGCGGTTATCGTAAAACACAATAATCCCTGTGGTGTTGCCATTGCTGATTCATTGTCTGTAGCTTACAAGAAAGCCTTTGAGACCGATCCGATATCTGCTTTTGGAGGAGTTATTTCTTTAAACAGAAAAGTTGATGAAGCCACTGCAAAAGAGATTCTCAATCTATTTGTTGAAATTATTATAGCGCCTGGATTTGAAGATACAGCGCTGAAGCTTTTGAGTAAAAAGCCTAATATAAGGTTGTTAGAACTGGATATTACGAGTGACGTTGCGGGCTTTGAAATGCGAAAAATCCAGGGTGGGCTTCTTGTGCAGGAGCGCGATACAGGAATGATAGAAGACCTTAAGTCATGCAAGGTCGTTACAAAGCGGAATCCCAGCGATGATGAGTATGCTGCAATGGCATTTGCGTGGAGAATCTGCAAGCATATGAAGTCCAATGCGATTATTTACTCTTCAAAGGATCAAACGCTTGGCATCGGTTGTGGACAGACCAGCAGGGTTGACTCTGCAGAACTGGCCGCAATGAAGGCTGGCAACTCTAATATATCCCTGAAGGGTTCAGCAGTTGCTTCAGATGCCTTTTTCCCTAACAGGGACGGCATTGATGTTATAGCAGGAGCTGGGGCGACAGCGGTAATTCAGCCTGGTGGTTCAATAAAGGATGCGGATACGATAGCTGCAGCGGATGAACATAATATGACAATGGTATTTACAGGCATGAGACATTTTAGGCATTAAAGATAGAAAGACGTAAGACGTAAAAAGTAAGACGTAACAAGTAGAAGTAAGGACAGTACAAAAGACTGAAGAGCGTAATTTTTAAATAGGAGATTTGAGAAATGAAAGTATTGGTAGTCGGAGGCGGTGGCAGGGAACATGCCCTGGTTTGGAAACTCAAGCAGAGTCCGAAGGTCGACAAGATTTATTGTGCTCCCGGTAATGCCGGAATTTCCGAAATTGCAGAGTGTGTGAACATTAAAGCTGACAACATTGATGCGCTTCTTGATTTTGTAAAGTATAACTGGATAGATTTGACAGTTGTCGGGCCTGAGGTGCCACTGACTGAAGGTATTGTTGATGCATTTGTCAAAGAGGGCCGCAGGATTTTTGGACCAGGTTCTTCTGGCGCAAGGCTTGAAGGCAGTAAAATGTTTTCAAAAGATTTTATGCAAAAATACGGATTGCCTTCTGCTGAATATAAAACTTTCACTTCTTATTCACAGGCCGAGGAATATGTGAGGCTTAAAGGTGCTCCAATTGTAATAAAGGCTGACGGTCTTGCTGCAGGCAAAGGTGTTATTGTGGCTGAAACTGTTAATGAAGCTCTTGAAGCACTGAAGCTGATAATGAAGGATAAGGCATTTGGAGCGGCCGGAGATAGAGTAGTGGTAGAGCAGTGTTTGAAGGGCGAAGAGGCATCTTTTATGATTTTGACTGATGGGGAGACGGTCGTGCCTCTTGTGACGTCACAGGACCATAAGCAGATTTTTGATGGTGACAAGGGGCCGAATACAGGTGGTATGGGAGCTTACAGTCCGGCCCCGATTGTTACAGAGGATTTGAGCGATGAAATTATGCGGTCAATAATTGATCCTCTTATGAATGGACTTAAACGTGAAAATATTAATTACAGAGGGGTTATTTATGTTGGTGTTATGGTTTGTGACGGCAAGCCTTATGTCCTTGAGTTTAATGTCAGGTTTGGGGACCCTGAGGCACAGCCGATTTTGGCCCGACTCGATAGTGACCTTTTTGAGTTGTTAAAGGCAACTGCGGAGGGTAAACTTAAAGATGTCCGGGTATCATGGAAAAGTGATACATCAATATGCGTTGTACTCGCATCCGAGGGATACCCTGGTCCTTATACAAAAGGAAAAGTTATAGAAGGGCTTGACGCCTTCAAAAATGATGATAACGTTGTTGTTTTTCATGCCGGAACAGACTTGAATAACGGTGAAGTCGTTACATCCGGAGGCAGAGTTTTAGGAGTTACCGCATTAGGCAATAGTATCAAGGCAGCTCAGGATAATGTTTATGAAGCTGTTAAAAAGATCCGTTTCGAAGGAATGCAGTACAGAAAAGATATAGCGGATAAGGCTATAAAATAATAAAATCCCAAATCCCAAGATATATTTAATAGGAGAGAGCTGATGAAGGCAAAGGTACTGATTGTAATGGGAAGTGATTCTGATCTGCCGATAATGGCGGACACCGGCAAAATGCTGGAGGAATTTAGTATTCCGTATAAAATGACTGTTTCTTCGGCTCACCGCACTCCTGACAGAACTCTTAAGCTGGTTAAAAGTTCTGAAAAAAATGGAATTGAAGTAATTATTGCCGGAGCCGGTGCTGCAGCCCATCTTGCGGGAGTTATTGCATCTCACACTGTCCTGCCTGTAATTGGTGTACCGATACCTTCATCTCCCCTGGAGGGAATTGATGCCCTTTATTCAACAGTTCAGATGCCGCCCGGCATTCCTGTTGCTACGATGGCTGTTGGCAAGGCTGGAGCAAAAAATGCTGCGATTTTTGCTGCTCAGATTTTAGGTTTAAGATCTGCTGCTGTAAAAAAAATGCTCAATAACTACCGCCGGAAGATGGCCGGAGAAGTGGTAAAAAAAGCAAAAAAGATTGAGAAGGGAAGATAGAACATTCTGTAAAACAAAGGGAAATCTAATTAACTTTAGTCATCCTGTTTTTCTGCCGATTAATTAAGTATGCAATTGGAAGCGTCCAATGAAGTTTTAAACGATAGGTTAAAGCAGGAGTTCAGGTTCTTCAATGCCCTTACTGATGAAGAAATTTCCCATTTTCTTGATTTCTGTAAATATGCAACAGGCTCTGCCGGGGAGAATCTGTGGGAGGAAGGGGACTCTGATAATTATGCCGCCTTTATCCTTTCCGGGAAAATTGGAATAAAGAAAAAAACTGAATTTGACAGGTATATGATTGTAGGAACTTTTGCAAGAGGTACTGTAGCAGGTGAACTTTGCCTTCTTACAAACCTCGACAGGTCTGTTACTGCGGTAGTACTGGAAGATGTAGAAATCATGCGTCTTGAGAGCAATGATTTTGAAAAGCTGATTTCGAAACATCCAATGCTGGGACTTAAACTGCTCAGGCATATTTTTTTAGTAATATCGAACCGCCTTAATAAATCTACAGCTCGCATAGCTTCAATATTTTAA
>CAZVHL010000070.1:0-3204 GCA_964626925.1 uncultured Nitrospiraceae bacterium | reverse complement strand
ATTGTAAATAATGCATAAATACGTATAATAACAGGAACCAAAAAAACTGAAGAGGATTAATTTGTGTTAAAGTTTTTTGAAAAAATCGGCGGGAATTTCCTCTATTATATAAATGATGCGGGGAGAATGGGTATATTTCTGTTTAATTCTCTTCTTAGCATTATTAAACCTCCTTATAAGATTTATCCTGTCATTAAACAGATATACATTATCGGCACATTATCGATATTTGTCGTTATTTTTACAGGGGCTTTTACAGGCATGGTTCTTGGTCTGCAGGGATACCATACACTCAGTAAATTCGGAGCTCAGGGACTCCTGGGATCAGCAGTTGCCCTTGGCCTGATAAGAGAGCTGGGTCCTGTTCTTGCAGCTCTTATGGTAACCGGCAGGGCGGGTTCTGCTATCTGTGCTGAGATCGGAGTAATGCGCATATCTGAACAGATCGATGCACTGGAATGCATGGCAATTGACCCTCATAAATATATTATGGCGCCTAAATTCATAGCAGGAATTATTTCACTGCCGCTATTGACCGCTTTATTTGATGTGACAGGTATCCTCGGAGGGTATGCTGTGGGAGTAGGGCTTTTGGGCGCTAATGGGGGTACATATTTTGCCAGTATGTATGCCGACGTTGTTTTTGATGATGTTTATATGGGATTTATCAAGTCTCTCTGCTTTGGTCTGGTGATTATATGGATCTGTTGCTTTAAAGGGTATTTTGTACATTTATCAAGAGGAGGGGGCTTTGGAGCTGAAGGAGTCAGCAAGGTCACTACGAATGCAGTTGTTTTATCATCTGTCAGTATATTAGTGTTTGATTATGTTTTGACATCGGTATTGTTATGAGTGAAAATCTGGCAGTACAGCTTATTGATATCAGAAAGTCATATGGCTCGCAAGAAGTATTAAAAGGGGTCAACCTCTCTATAGAGGAGGGGAAAACAACCGTGATAGTTGGAGGGAGCGGACAGGGGAAGAGCCAGATCATTAAGCATATACTGGGGCTTATCAGGCCGAATAGCGGTCAGGTGATGGTATATGGTAAAGATTTAAACAATGTTAATAATAAACAATTAAAAGAGATCAGGAACAATTTCGGTGTATTGTTTCAAAATGCAGCTCTCTTTGATTCAATGACCGTATTTGATAATGTTGCGCTTCCGTTAAGGGAAAGGACCAAGGTAACCGAGAAGGAGATTGATAAAATAGTAAATGAAAAACTGGTTATGATGGATGTTGAGGGGACAAACAATAAATATCCCGCACAACTGAGTGGGGGAATGAGAAAGAGAGTCGGACTTGCACGTGCGCTCGTATTAAATCCCAAAATTGTTTTTTTCGATGAACCGACAACAGGATTGGATATTGCCAAAAGTAATGAGATATACCGTGTCTTTTTCAAGACACAGACTGCATTAGGATACACTGCAGTAATTGTAAGTCATGATGTGCCGAGGATTTTTAAACTGGCCGATTATGTAGCGTTACTGCATGACGGTATTGTTCAGGATTGTCTGACACCGGAGGAATTTCAGTTATCAAATAATCCTGTGATCAAGGCGTTCGTTGAAACAACAATGGGGCCGCTATATTCAAGTGAAATGGAGGTTTGAATATGAATAAAATTAATATCGAAACTGGAGTGGGAATATTTCTGATAGCAGGACTTCTCAGTCTTGGCTATCTCTCTACGAGGTTGGGCGATGTGGATCTTTTTGGCACTGAACAGTATACAGTTCAGGCGAGATTTGCAAGTGTATCCGGACTGAGGGAAGGTGCCGCGGTTGAGGTTGCAGGAGTTCCAATAGGGAAGGTATCAAAGATTCATCTTAACGATTATGAAGCAATGGTAGAACTGCAGATCGATCCTGAGATTAAATTGCAGGATGACTCTATTGCTTCCATAAGGACTCAGGGTATAATTGGTGACAAGTATGTGAAGATTCAAGTAGGCGGATCAGATGAATATATAGAGAAAGGCGGAGAAATACTTGAAACTGAATCAGCAATAGAACTGGAAGAACTCGTCAGTAAATATATATTTGAAAAGGAATGACGATAGTTATGTCAACTCATCAACTGGAGAGGTAAACTATGGAGATAAGAAAAGCTTTTCTGTTGTATTTTATATCATTATGTATTCTCGGCATTAGTTCGGGAGCGGAAGCTGTACCTGTTCCCACTGTTGCGATCAGTGAGACGATTAATTCTATACTGGATACTTTAAGAGACAAAGAGCTTTCGCAGCCGTCAAAAAAAACAGAAAGACGTGAAAAAATCGGCATATTAATCAGGGACAGATTTGATTTTAAGGAAATGTCAAAACGTTCTCTTGCCAGACACTGGAAAAAAATAAGTCTTGATGATCAAAAACAGTTTGTCTCTATCTTCTCTGATCTGCTTGAAGCATCATATACAGGGAAAATCGAGAAATACACTGATGAAAAAGTTACCTATGATAAGGAAAAACTTAAAGGCAAAGGTAAGTATGCAGTGGTCAGCACTTCAATAGTAACAAAGAGCGTTAATATCCCTATTGATTATAAGCTCAAACTGAAAAATGACAAATGGTGGGTCTATGATGTGGTTATTGAAGGGGTCAGTTTTGTCAGCACCTATAGAAGCCAGTACAATAAGATCATTATTAAGGAGTCGTTTGCAAAACTGATCGAAAAAATGAAGACTAAACTTGACGAGGTTAAAGCATTATAGACAGTTTGATGTTTTTTGTGGTGAAACATGGATGATAACTTAAAGAAAAAAATATTAGCTATGAAAAATGAGCTTATGCTCTTTACTCTTCTGAATAATGAAGAGATGGATCTACTTGTCCCTTATCTCGAACTTCTTCCCTGCAAGGCGGGTCAAGCACTGTTTGAAGAAGGAGAGGCTGGGGATTTTCTCGCATTTATTGTGAGCGGCCGTGTACAGGCCAAAAAACATACTGAGTTCAAGGGGAAGCAGATTGTGCTTGCAACGCTTGAGAAGGGTTCCCTGGTTGGTGAAATGTCTTTTGTTAATCCTGGTGAGCCGCGCACTGCCAGTGTTGTAGCGCTTGAAGATTCTGAATTCGTTATTATTAGAAGGGATTCACTGGATATTCTTACGGAAAAATATCCGTTGATTGGTATAAAGATTTTAAAAGGGCTCATTCGTATACTGGCTATCCGCCTGCAAAAGGCTGATGAGCGGTTTTCT
>CAZVHL010000069.1:5869-7368 GCA_964626925.1 uncultured Nitrospiraceae bacterium | reverse complement strand
CATTTATTTGAAACTTGCCAACAGCTTAGAGTATGATTAGTAGTTATGCTCGAGACTTTTAATACAACCGGAATCGGGAGCTTGCCTCACACCGACCCGACTGAGGCTTGTAATGTTATTTTTGACTCAGTAGATATACCATTTTGGCCGCAGCTTCCCCACAGAAATTTTCTGGAATTGATGGTCCCTCAATATTCTGAAGGCTTTCCATTTGTTAAAATTAAAGGTGAAGATGTCTATGTAAGCAAGGCGGAGGAGCCTGAATTATCAGCATTTTATGAAGCTGTTGCAAATAAATCCGGATTCCCTATTTCTCAAAAATATGCAGCCGGTTTCTACACGTTTGTTGAGTTGCTTAAAGAGAAAGGCCAGAGATTCAGTACTGTAAAGGGGCATATAACAGGGCCTCTTACGTTTACATTATCTCTTACAGATGATCAAAAGCGTCCTATATTTTTTGACGAAGAGATGAAGGAACTGTCACTTGAACTTCTGAAAGGAAAGGTGAGCTGGCAGGTTGACATGCTTAAACCATATGCTGACAATGTGCTGATTTTTGTGGATGAGCCGATTTTATCAGCACTTGGCACTTCTGCGTATATCGGGGTAAGCAATGAAGAAGCGTTAAGGATGCTCAGGGAGATTGTAAAGCATATCAAACATGAGGGTGCTTTGGCAGGTATCCATTGCTGTGGCAAGGCTGATTGGCCTCTGGTGCTTTCATCGGGTATCGATGTTTTCAATTATGATTCGTATTTTTTCTGGGATACACTTGCTCTATATCCGGAAGACGTAACAACATTCATAGATAATAACGGTTTCATCGCATGGGGCGTTGTGCCGACTACAGAAATAATTCGGGAAGTTGATCTTCAGGGACTGAAGCAGCAGTTTGAAAGAGGTTTAGCCTCGCTTGAAGAGATAGGTATATCAGGGGATAAACTCAGACAGCATGTCCTGATTACACCCTCATGCGGTACGGGTTCACTAACGGTTGAAGACACATTGAAGGTATTTTCACTACTCAAGGGACTTAAAAAAAGCTATGCCCAGGGTTAAGGGATTCTTATCATTCGAAGGCATTGAGGGATCAGGGAAAAGCACACAAACTAAGCTGCTTGCAGATTATCTGAGTGATCGAGGCCATAAAGTAATTAACACTGTGGAACCCGGCGGTACCGATATCGGAATTAAAATAAGGAAATTACTTCTGGCACCCGGGAATCAAATGGACCCTTTAACCGAGCTTCTTCTTTATTATTCATCAAGGGCACAACTCGTAAGAGAGGTCATCTATCCTGCAATACTTAAGGATATGGTAGTCGTAACTGATCGCTTTACAGATTCTACAGTCGCTTACCAGGGGTATGCAAGAGGGATAGATCTGGCAATAATAGACAGTCTGAATGAGATAGTTGTGCCCGACCTTAAACCGTATCTTACTTTTCTCCTTGACCTTGATGTTGAAGAGGGACTGAGAAGGAACAGAAATGCACAAA
>CAZVHL010000069.1:0-5769 GCA_964626925.1 uncultured Nitrospiraceae bacterium | reverse complement strand
TTTCTCCTTGACCTTGATGTTGAAGAGGGACTGAGAAGGAACAGAAATGCACAAAAAGAGGACAGGTTTGAACTGGAAACAATAGAATTTCATAACAGGGTAAGAAATGGATTTTTCCAGATAGCTAAAGCAGAGCCTGAGAGAATCAGGATAATCGATGCATCACGCAGTACTGAAGATATAAGCAGGGAGATAGTTCAAATCATGGAAGAGTCATGGCACTAAAAGATATTATAGGACAGGACAGGGCACTGCATATTCTTGAAGGCTGCAAGCGGAGAAACAGAATCCCACATGCCATGCTTTTTGCAGGAGATGAGGGAGTTGGCAAGATGCTTACTGCTGTTAATTTTGCCAAGGCCTTAAATTGTCACAAAGAGGCTGACAGTGAATTGTTTGCTGATAACGAAAATACGGGTAGCGATTACTCAGGCATTGAGCGGATTGATGCCTGTGATGAATGTCCGTCATGCCGTAAAATAGACAAACACAATCATCCTGACGTTTTTGTTATAACCCCTGAAGGGGCTGGCAGGCAAATTAATGTTGCAGCGATCAGAAATCTTGGTGAATCACTTTCTTTCAAGCCATTTGAGGGGAACTGGAAGGTAGCTATAGTAGATGATGCTGACAGGCTTAATCAATCGTCAGCTAATGCCTTTTTACAGACACTTGAAGAACCTTCAAGTCAAAGTGTACTGATTCTTGTTTCATCAAGGCCCGATATGCTTCTTCCAACGATCCGCTCAAGATGCCACAGGATAAATTTCTCACCATTGCCGCTGGACAAAATGAGCAGTTTATTGATCGAAAGATTTAAGGATTTCAGCATTGACCAAACAATGCTTTTGAGTACTTTATCTGGCGGCAGACTTGGATATGCTCTTAATGAAGACCTTATTGAGAAAAGAGACAGGTCATTCGAAATACTAAATCTGTTAGTCGGAAGACTGGAAGAAGATGTCTGGGATGACAGGGACGCTATGGAAGAATGGTTTGACTGGGCACAGTTATGGCTGCGTGATATAGCGGTTTTCAAGGCAACGGAGAGAACAGATTTGCTTATTAACCGGGACAAAGAAATTGAGATTAAGGCTTTTGCAAGGGAGACAACGCTAAGAAATATACTCACATTAGCCCGGGACGTTTATAATTTAAGAAAACAACTGTATTTTAATTTAAACAAGCAACTTACCCTTAACTATACCAGTCTGTTATTTAAAAGAAACCTTGGAAAGAATCAAAATAGAGAGCACTGATGACCGAAAACAGTAAAACGATAGATAAAAACAAGAAACCTGATGTCCCGGTAAAGCAGGATGTAGTCGGGATCAGATTCAAGTCGTGCGGCAAGATTTATACATTTGCTGTTTACGGTCTTGATCTGAAACGGGGAACTAAGGTGGTTGTGGATTCTGATGCAGGACTGAGCCTTGCTCATGTAGTGACAACTAAACATACTGTTGAGAAAGCAGGGGACCGTTTTAAAAAAGTTGTCAGAGTGGCTACTGACGAAGATTTTGAGACGGTTGAAAAAAACCGTTCATTTGAATCTGATGCTAAATCTTTCTGTGTAGAAAAGGCAAAAGAGCTGAACCTTCCGATGAAGATCGTTTCAACCGAAACAACCCTTGAAAAAAAGAGACTGATATTTTATTTCACCGCGGATGGACGAATTGATTTCAGGGAACTTGTACGGGACCTTGCCGCAAAATACAAAACCCGTATTGAAATGAGACAGATAGGTGTACGGGATCAGGTTAAACTCCTCGGGGGTATTGGTGCTTGCGGAAGACAGACATGCTGTAACCTTTTCCTGACATCTTTTGCGCCTGTAACAATCAGGATGGCCAAACAGCAGGACCTTTCGATTAATCAGAGTAAACTGTCAGGTATTTGCGGAAGATTAATGTGTTGTCTGAGGTATGAATTCAAGGATATTATGGACATTACAAACAGAAAACAGAAAGATAAGGATAAAGATTTAATCACTACTACTGGTGAAACTTCAGGCGACGATCTTCAATCGATAGATTCAGAAGCTGTTCATACTGACAAAACTGACGAACTGAAACAGCAGGCAGGATCTGGCCAGAGTAATATCCAGGGCAAGAAAGAAATTCAAGATACGTCTAAACCGGAAAAAACAGGGCGGCAAAGGCGCCACAGGAGAAGAGGGCGCGGTAGAGGGATTGCTGGGAAAACTCCTGAAAAAGGCACTGGCACAGTAGGGGATAAGGTCGGAACTTCTCAGGACAAAGGGCAGAAGCAAACAGGGCAGGCAGATAAAGATAAAGGCAAATCATTTAGCAGACGCAGAAGATTGTGGAAAAAGAAAAAGAAGCAGCAGCCGGAAAAGAAATAATGATGGAACAAAAAAAATTATATGTAACGACCCCAATTTACTACGTTAATGATGTGCCTCACATAGGGCATGCTTATACTACAATAGCCGCAGATATTCTTGCGAGATACAACAGACTGAATGGCAAGAATGTTTTTTTCCTTACCGGTACAGACGAGCATGGACAAAAAGTCGAAAAGGCATCACAGGAAAAAGGAAGGACTCCCAGCGAACATGCTGATATCATGATGGAAAATTTCAAAGCTCTATGGGGAAAACTGAATATCTCAAATGATGCCTTTATCCGTACTACAGATGACGAACATGTCAAGACTGTTCAGGGAATTATCCAGATGCTGTGGGATAAGGGTGAGATAGAAAAAAGGACATATTCCGGATGGTACTGCACTCCTGATGAAAGGTTCTGGACAGAAAAGGAAATTGTAGACGGAAACTGCCCGGATTGCGGAAGAGCTGTTGAGCAGATCCAGGAAGAGAACTACTTTTTCCTGATGTCAAAATATCAGGAAAAACTGATTCAATATATTGATGACAACCCGGATTATATTTTACCGCACACTCGCAGAAACGAAGTGCTCGGATTTTTAAAAAACAATGAGCTTGGAGACCTTTGTATAACAAGGCCGAAGTCGAGACTTTCATGGGGAGTTGAAATCCCTTTTGACAAAGATTTTGTAACTTATGTCTGGTTTGATGCGTTGCTTAACTATTTTTCTGCTACGCGGTATCTTGCCCCGGATGCGGAAAAGGCAAGGCAGGGTGATTTCTGGTGGCCTGCTGATCACCACCTTGTCGGAAAAGATATCCTGACCACTCATGCTGTTTACTGGTCAACAATGCTTATGGCTCTGAAGTTTCCTCTTCCCAAAAACATATTTGCGCATGGATGGTGGACTGTTGACGGAAAAAAGATGTCCAAGTCTCTGGGCAATGTAGTTGACCCGGCAGAGATGGTGGAGAAATACGGGGTGGATGCATTCAGGTATTTTCTGTTCCGTGAGGTGACGTTTGGTCTGGACGGTGACTTTTCTGAACAGGGTTTGATCAACCGTATCAACAGCGATCTTGCAAATGATCTTGGCAATTTATTGAGCAGGTTTGTAACTATGGCTGAAAAGTATCTCAGCGGAATTATAGAAGTACCAACCGGTAATACCACTGAACTTAATCCGTTGGCGCGGGAATGTATCAACTCGGTACTCCCTGCTGTGGACGATACGCATTATAAAAACTGGTTCCACCTCAGATTCAACATCATCCTTGATCATGTCTGGGAAATTATCAGAGCAGCAAATAATCATATTGCTCAGAAAGAACCATGGAAGCTAGCCAAAGATAATCAGGAAGAACTGAAAAGGGTTATGTTTAATATCTGGAACGCCCAGAGACTCACCGCTGTTTTGCTTTATCCTTTTATGCCGGACACTGCAGAGAAGATCTGGAAACAACTTGGACTTAAATCAATATTAAAAGAAACCGAGCAGAGTGTGCCGGAAAAGGCATCCGGTGAATCTGATGTATATCCTGCAATTTATGGGTGGGACTGGAAGCCGGAATATGATATAAAGGTTTCAAAGGGCGAACAGCTTTTCCCGAGGATCGATACTACAAAACAGGCTAAAAAAGGGAAAACTCCAAAAGACGCAAAGTCTGAATCAGAAAGGAGTGATAAAGTGATGATTGATACTGACAATTTAATCTCAATAAATGAATTTGCAAAAGTTCAACTGAAGATAGGCAAAGTAAAAGAAGCTGAACGTGTGGATGGATCTGATAAACTGATAAAACTGCAGGTTGATACCGGTGAGAGCAGGCAGATTGTTGCTGGAATTGGCAAGTCATATTCTCCGGAAAATCTTGAAGGCAAAAGTGTTGTGGTTGTTACTAATTTAAAGCCTGCCAAATTAATGGGTGTTGAGTCACAGGGGATGCTTCTTGCGGCCACTGATAGCGATGGCACATTGTCGATTCTTGTTCCGGAGACAGAAGTTAAAGAGGGCGCGGATATTAAGTGATATGTTCCTGTTTCTTAAGTTGATACAATGATAAAAGTGGCAATTTTAACATTAAGTGATAAGGGGTCTAAAGGCGAACGTGAGGATACGAGTGGTCCAATGATAAAAAAACTTGTGAAGAAAATTGATGCTGAGGTTGTCAGTTATGATATTCTTCCTGATGAAAAGACGATGATCAAGAAAAAACTTATTTCATTGTGCAGGAAGGCGGACCTTATCCTGACAACCGGAGGTACCGGTGTATCGCCTCGTGATGTTACGCCTGACGCAACACATGAAGTAATTCATAAAGAACTGCCTGGCATTGCTGAGGCGATGCGATATGAAGGATTGAAGAAAACCCCCTATGCCATGATCTCAAGGGCTGTTGCAGGAATCAGGGGCAATACTCTTATAATAAACCTGCCGGGCAGTCCCAGGGCGGTAAGAGAAAATTTATCAGTAATTATTTCCTGCCTCTCGCATACAGTTGAAAAGATCAAGGGAAACACGTCAGACTGTGCTTGTCGCAGAGTAAAGAGGTGCAAGGTTTAATATGTCTGAAATAGGTTATATTGGTGCATTTCTCGGTGGAGTACTCTCATTTCTTTCTCCGTGTGTGCTTCCGCTGATACCATCATATGTTTCATTTATTACGGGCATTTCTTTTGAAGATTTAAAGTCGATTGACAAGAAGTTAATCAGGAAGCTCACACTTTTTAATTCATTAGCATTTATTACAGGATTTTCCACTGTGTTCATTCTTCTTGGCGTATTCTCATCGTATATGAATTATCTACTTACAAGATCTTTTTCGCTTTTTGGTCTGAACATTACTATATATCAAATAGCTGGAGTTATCGTAATAATTTTTGGTCTTTATGTGATGGGCGTATTTAAGATGAATTTTCTCGCAAAGGACAAGAGAATCCATCTTAAATCAAGACCAAAGGGGTACCTTGGGGCCTTTGTCATCGGTCTTACTTTTGGAGCCGGATGGACCCCATGTATCGGTCCTATTCTGGGATCTATCCTGCTTGTTGCCGGAACCTCAGGTTCCGCGATGTTTGGTTTTAAACTGCTTTCTATTTACTCTTTGGGGCTTGCGATACCTTTTCTTGTAACATCTCTTTCAATTAATACATTTCTTAGCCATTTCAATGCTATACACAAATATATGAAGGCAATAATGATTGTAAGTGGTTTATTGCTGATCGCATTTGGAATTATTCTGCTAACTGAATCGATGTATATACTTTTAAGTATTGCCCCGGATTTTGGCGTTGAGGAACTTATTACGCCTTGATTCCTGCTTTGAATCAGTATATTAAAGAAAGACTATTGTAACCGCGTCGCCACCTTCATATTCATCCCCATTTCTCCAGCTTTCAACAAGAGGATGATCTTTCA
>CAZVHL010000068.1:0-7401 GCA_964626925.1 uncultured Nitrospiraceae bacterium | reverse complement strand
TCTCCGCTCGTTGCTGATAATACAAACACTGTAAGGTCAGGATTCAGTGCCAGTGCGTCTTTTTTAACCCTCTCAATATCAAAATCAAAATAAGGCGTCAGGTCCGATTTTGAGATGATTAAAACCTGTGAAGTCCTGATCGCCTTTGGATATTTTAAAGGTTTATCAGGACCTTCAGGCACTGATAAAAGAACAACTCTACAATGCTCGCCAAGATCAAAGAAAGAAGGGCAGACCAGGTTTCCTACATTCTCGATAAAAAGCAAGTCAAGTTTTTTCCCGTTTAATTCATGTTCCAGGGTATGAAATCCTTTGTGAACGAGAGAAGACTCCAGGTGACATGCTCCACCGGTTGTGAGCTGGACAGCCGGGACTCCCTTGGCCTTTATTCTTTGAGCATCGAGGTCAGTTTCGATATCACCTTCAAGCACGCCTATCGCCAGGTCATTTTTAAGCATCTCGATCGTTTTCTCGAGAAGAGTTGTTTTGCCGGAACCCGGAGAACTGATAAGGTTTATTACGAAAATCCCCTTCTGCTCAAAATGCTTTTTATTGTTAATCGCAGCTTCTTCGTTAACCCTTAATAAACTCTGATTTACGTCGATGACTTTTGTTTCTTTATCGGTGCTGTTATTTACGCAACCACATGTATCACACATAGAAATCTCCTTACACTTCTATCTCCACATTCTCGATATGCTGCTCTTCTCCTGAAACTATCGTCAGGTTATAAGATTTGCAGTTTTCACAGGAAGGGAAGTATATATCATCAGTTTCAAAAGATAAATTACAATCATTACATTTATAAATCAGAGCGATTTCATCAATCGTAATTTCAGCGGAAGAGATGAGCGGATGATCGAGTTTTACTGCATCAAAGGCGAATTTCAATGAGTCTGTTACTATGCCGGACAGCTTGCCTATTTTTAATTTTACGGTTAATATTTTTTTAGCATTATTTTTTTGAGCAATTTTCTGGAGTTCATCAACCATTCCCAGCGCTACAGACACTTCATGCACCTTCTTCCTCCTCATCCATTATCCTGAGGATTTCATCCAGTGATTCCCAGATCTCATCCGCATATTCTTTGTTTATTTTTTCTATTGCAAATCCGACATGTACGATCACATGATCACCGACCTCGAGAGCGTCTTCTGGCAGGAGCTGCAAGCCTATATCCCGTTTAACTCCTTTTGCTTCAGCTGTTCCTGAGGGATATTTTATATCAATAAGTTGCATTGGTACGCCGACACACATTGAATTTCTCCAACTATGAGCTGTTTAGTGAATATATATAATAGCCGAATATCGAAAATAATCTCCATGAAATAATCGAGGTTAAATCTCGATAATTGTGCTATATGAGATGGTGACCGTAATCTTGCATTTGTAAGGGCGTATTGCAATACGCCCCTACTTTTCTACTGCTTCTACTCCCCAATCCTTTAACTTCCTAAGAATAGTATTGATGAAAGGCTTAAACTGTGCTTTCACTTCGTCTGAGAACTCTGTTGCTGTTTCCATGGATTTAGGTTGTATCCCGACAAGGCACATCTCAGAAGGGGTTATTTCCATAAGCTTTGCTGCAAACAGCAAATCGGGCAGTCCTATCTGGTGAACAGAAAGTTTGGAACTCAAAAAGGCAGGAATACTTTCACCTTCAATAATATCTATTGTGCCCGGCTCTTTTTTGAAATTTGCGGCATCGATAAACATGACTTTATCCATCCCTTCCAGTAATGGAAGCAGATCGAGTCCTTTTGTGCCACCATCAATTAACCGGACAGATTCGGGGAATTCGTACTGGTCTGCCAACTGGTTTAAAGCGTGCACTCCGACACCATCATCACTCAACAGAATGTTGCCTATGCCAAATATCGTTATTTTCACTGTTAATTGATTACCATATTATCTAATGAGAGATTATTTAGTAAAACAAACCCCGGAAATTCGTTATTGCATCTTCGTATTTCCGGGGCGAGCTGTCCGGTGTTATTAAATTCTGCTATTATTTTTTTGGCATCAGGAACTTAAGGTCTCTTTCTGTCATAAATTTCCAGCCGCTGAATATTGAACTTATCAGACCATTCTTATCTCTAATATCCGAAATCCATGATAGATAAATGTGCAAAAGTGCGAATGCGCACATTACATACATGGATAAGTGGTGAAATAATCTTATAGTCTGGAGCCCCATTATGCTCAGAACCCATCCTCCCAGAACTGTCCAGATAGCCCCGGAGTGGGTTACGGAATAAAGGGCAAAACCGGAAAATATCTGGAAAAGGAAAATCAGATACAGGATGAAGTAAGTAAATGCACCGAGTGATGTGTGGCCTACCTTGCATGTTGATTTTGTATCGAGAAACAGATAGCATTTTATGTCATTTAGAAGCTCACTTATCTTTTCACCTGAAAAGGGAAGCCACTGAATGATATTTGCATACCGGTTGCCGACCACAGACCAGTAAAGCCTGATGATTATGCTCATCAGGAATGCATAAGCCGCAACAAAGTGAACGAACCTGAACCAGCCCATGATATATTGTTCAGAGGAAACAGCATGGATAAAAGGTCTGCCTATATAGAAGCCGGTAATCGAAAGGGTCAGGATACACAGAAAGTTGATCCAGTGCGTCAGTCTCACAGGAAATTCCCATGCATATATTCTCATTCTTTCATCTTTTTCCATATGGCCCCCTTTCTTATTTTACTTTTATTTTAATAACCTCATTGCCATCGGTATCGACTACATGAACAGCGCATGCCATACAGGGATCGAATGAATGGATCGTTCTGAGGATTTCAACAGGCTGTTCCGGGTTTGCAACAGGTGTTCCGATAAGCGCTTCTTCATAAGGACCGCGCTGGTTGTTGGCGTCTCTCGGAGAACCGTTCCAGGTTCCCGGTACTACGCATTGATAATTTTCTATCTTTTTATTCTTGATCTTGACCCAGTGACCGAGTGCGCCTCTTGGAGCCTCATGCAAGCCGTATCCCCTGGCTTCAGAAGGCCAATCAGAAGGATCCCATTTCTCATTACTATGGATTTTCATATCGCCCTTCTTCATGTTCGCGGCCAGCTGACCTATCCAGACAGGGAGCTGCTCTGCGGTTACAAGGGTTTCAACAGCTCTTGCAGCAACTCTGCCGAGTGTTGAGAAAAGCGCAGCCGGGCCTACTCCCAATGTTTTGAGAACACTGTTCACAACAGCCTGCACCCTTTCATGTCCGGATGCATAGGCAACCAGCATCCTGGATAAAGGACCTACTTCCATCGACATGTTGTCATAACGGGGTGCCTTGACCCAGGAATATTTTGTGTCAGTATTCAGGTATTCATAAGGCGGCTTTGGCCCCGTATACTTGTCATTGGTCTCACCGTCCCAGGGATGCTTTGCCTTCTTATCTCCGTCTGCATATTCGTACCATGAATGGGTAACATATTCGTTAATTTTATTGTGATCAACCGGATGAACCTTTGAAAGGTCCTTGTTCAGAATTATGCCGCGTGGAAGCCAGTTGTTGTTAGAATTGCTCACAGTATCGTTAGGGAATTCACCATAACTGAGAAAATTTCCGACACCTGCTCCATGCCCTGCCCAGTCAAGATAAAATGGAGCTATCGCCAGAACATCAGGAATATATACTTTTTCCACAAAATCTTTTGCTTTCTGAGCGAGCCCGTTCATGAATGCTATACTTCCTGCATTAAGGGCATTCTGGCTGTTCGGATCAACGGGTATGGACATTCCACCAACGATGTAGGTCTGTGCATGTGGATTTTTTGCACCAAGCAATGCCTGCATCTTAATGACATCCTTCTGCCACTCAAGTGCTTCAAGATAGTGGGCAACTGCCATAAGGTTTGCTTCTGCCGGAAGTTTGTATGCCGGATGGCCCCAGTAACCGTTTGAAAAAGGCCCCAGTTGTCCGTTTTTAACAAAAGCCAGAAGCTTATCCTGAATTCCTTTGAAATAGTCAGTGCTTGATTTTGGCCAGTCAGAAATAGACTGGGCAAGTGCTGAAGTTTTTGAAGGGTCTGCGCTTAAAGCACTAACTATATCCACCCAGTCAAGAGCATGTAAATGGTAGAAGTGTATTACATGGTCCTGAACATACTGGATTCCAGAAATAATATTTCTGATAATTCTTGCATTGTCAGGGATTGTTATCCCCAGGGCGTCTTCGACCGCTCTCACCGAGGCGGTTGCATGAACCGTTGTTCAGACGCCTCATATACGCTGGGTAAAAGCCCAGGCATCTCTTGGATCTCTGCCCTTGAGTATTATCTCAATACCCCTGAACATTGTGCTCGAACTCCATGCATCAACCACTTTGCCGTTTTCAACTTTAGCCTCTATCCTGAGATGACCTTCAATTCTGGTAATAGGATCAATAACTAATTTCTTTGCCAATGCCGCTCACCTCCTTTATTCTTTTTCATTATCATCTTTCTTTTTTGGTGAAATTGCCCTGCCGATTCCATGAGCCACGAGGCCCGCAGCAGTAACAGCAGCAAGGCCGGCGCCGACTTTGTCAGCAGTGCTTTCTACTCCAAATCCGGGGACATTAGGCAACCGGTTGTAAAAAGGACTCATTTTATCCCAGAAATTGGGTTCTGAGCATCCTATACAGCCGTGTCCGGCCTGGACCGGCCAGCTTGTCCCTTCGTTATATTTTACGGTTGGGCAGTTATGAAATGTTTCCGGACCTTTACAGCCCATCTCATAAAGGCACCATCCCTGCCTGTGCCCTTCATCTCCCCACTGTCTAACAAACTGTCCGGCATCAAAATGCCCCCTTCTTTCACAATTGTCATGAATTCTCTTGCCGTACGCAAAGTAAGGTCTGCCAAGTTTGTCAGTATTAGGAAGTGATCCGAAAGTAAGATAGTGGACGATAGTGGCAGTCAGATTTTCTACGTTCATAGGACATCCCGGAAGATTTATTACTGTTGCGTTTGGTACAGCTTCTTTTACACTTACAGCGCCTGTTGGATTAGGCGCGGCTGCGGGAATCCCGCCATATGTTGCACAGGTTCCAACAGCGATAGTTGCAAGGGCATTACCGCAAACTTCCCTTGCTATGTCAAGTGAGGATTTCCCTCCGATGCAGCAGTAGACACCACCGTCTTTTACCGGGATGGAACCTTCAACAACAACAAAATATTTTCCTTTATGATTTTTCACAACGTCCTGTAGAGACTTTTCTGCCATATGACCCGATGGTGACATTATTGTTTCGTGATAATCGATTGAAAAGATATCGAGAATAAGTTGACCAACAGTCGGGTTAGTTGCCCTTAAAAGTGCTTCGGTGTCGCCGGCACAGTCCTGAAATTCAAGCCATACGAGATATGGCTTTTTACCGCTGACAGCTTCAGCAATTTTTGGAATAAATGATGCGGGCAAAGCCAGTGCAGCTGCCATTGCAGTACAGAATTTCATAAAGTCTCTTCTTGATACGCCTTTATCTTTAAGAGCCTCGATTGTATCTGTTACTTCGAGCAATGGATTATCAGGCGTAAGCTTCATGAAACCACCCCCTTTTCCTGATTTAAGATTAAAAAAATAATTAGGTCAATTATTGTGATAAAACAATAGCCTATAATTTTTTATTTTATATATATAGTTTGAAAAGTTAGCACATTTTTATACTGATGTCAATGAATATTATTTTATATTTATCTCTCTTTTTTATTGTAAGATGCTCAAAAAGCATATTACATGCCTTGCTGATGCTTTTATAAGATTAAAGGAAGGATATTACCGGGATTATCGGGCCCTTTTCAGAATCTCTTTTGCATGCTTTATCGAAACATCTGAAATATTTCCACCAAGCATTCTGGCTACTTCTGCCGCTCTCTCGTCTTTTTCTATGAATCTGATTTCGGTGAATGTCCTGTCTTTTTTGATGTTCTTTGCTATTTTGAGATGTCTATTGGCCGGAGAGGCGATCTGTGGAAGGTGGGTTATGCATATTAGTTGATGGCTTGACGAAAGGTCCTTTAATTTCCTGGCAACATTATCTGCAGTTTTACCACCGATGCCTGCATCTATTTCGTCAAAAATGAGTATCGGAATATTATCCCCTCCGGCGAGGATTCCTTTTAAGGCGAGCATTACTCTGGATAATTCTCCTCCGGATATAATTTTTTGTAACGGCTTCAGGTCTTCACCGGGATTGGGTGAAATCAGAAACTCTATATTATCGATTCCGGAATGACTGACTCTCAATCCGTCCGTTGTATCGTCTCCTTTTTCAAAAGTTAGCTGTATTGAAAATTCGGTATTGGGCATCGAGAGCTCGGAAAGGCAGGAAATGACTTCAGCTTCAATTTTCTTTGCATTTTTTTTTCGTTTTTTAGAAAGTGCATGTACTTTTTTTGTGAGTCTGGTTTTCAATTCTTTCAATTCAGTCATTAAGGATTCAATCTTATCTTCAGAATATTGAAGATCGTCAAGCTCATTTACTGCATTGTCCCTATAGTCAAGAATCTCCTGAATACTGTCACCGTATTTTCTTTTAAGATTTTTTATCAGTTCAAGTTGTGTCTGTACCTGTTCAAGACGGTCGGGATCAAAATCAAGACTGTCCTTGTAATCTCTCAGGAAATATGCGGTTTCTTCAAGTAGAGGCAGTGAGTTTTCAGCTGATTTAAATGCATCAGATGCGCGCGTGTCGATATCCGATATATCTTTAATATCCTTGAGAATCTGCGACAGGATTGTAATACAAGCTGATTCAGATGAATACAGTTTTTCATATGCATTATTAGAGAGTTCAGCAAGATGGACTGAACTGCCCAGTATTTTTGCTTCTTTTTCAAGTTCTTCATCCTCTCCTGGTTTTAATTCAGCTGCGTCTATTTCGGTGACCTGGAATCTCAGCATGTCCAGTCTCTGCGCCCGTTCTTTTTCTTTCCCGGTCAGATCGAGTATCTGATTTCGTGTGGCGATCATCAGATCATAAAGCTTTTCTGCCTCCTGTCTTTCGGGAAATAGTTTGCCATACGCATCTAGCATGTCCAGCTGTTTTTCTGGAGACAGTAATGACTGGTGCTCATATTGACCGTGAATATCAACGATATTTTTGCTGATTTCTGCAAGACTCTGCAGATTTGAAATTGAGCCGTTAATATAGGCCCTGTTTTTCCCCTGGGAGGATATGATTCTCTTCAAAATCAGGCCGTCATCAAAGTCTATTCCATTATCCTCTAAGAATTTGCGTGTTGAGGGATGGAGTTGTTCAGGAGAGATATCGATAAATGCCTCGATCACAGCTTCTTTTGCGCCCCGTCTAATTATGTCACCCGATGCCCTTTCTCCCAGCGAAAGACTTAATGCATCAATAATAATAGACTTCCCGGCACCGGTCTCTCCTGTAATAACATTAAA
>CAZVHL010000067.1:2618-7539 GCA_964626925.1 uncultured Nitrospiraceae bacterium | reverse complement strand
AGGACTTCCTGCAATGGTTTTGACTTTGCAGCCGATTTTTTCGACCAGTGCTGCGTCATCCGTTGCATACAATCTTTCTTTGTATGCCAGATCATATGCTTTTTTAATTACTCTAAAAGGAAAAAGCTGGGGAGTCTGCACTGCCCTGATATGTTCGCGGTTTACAGTAGTGACAACTATTCCATCTGACCCAACCTCTTTTAATGTGTCTTTTGACGGAATGCACGGGATGACGCCGTCAACATTATGAATGTGCTCAACAAGCCTTTCTATTGTCCCTTCAGGGATTATCGGCCGGACACCATCATGAATCAAAACATAACTGTCATCTAATGAATCATTACAAACATCCTGGAGAAGGTTCAATGCATTGTTTATGGAATCCTGTCTTTCCTCTCCACCCGGAGCGATCTGCTTAATTTTATGCAGATTATGTTCTTTAATAATTTGAAATCCTTTTTCAATATCCTGTTTTTTGAGAACCGGTATTATCTCAGTTACAGCGTTTTCGTTATTGAGCATTTTTAAGGCATGAATAAAAAGCGGGATACCATGAAGACTAATAAATGTTTTTCCTGTCGAGTCGCCAAATCTCTTGCCAAGACCCGCTGATGGAACTATAGCGAAAATCTTTTTTCTCATTAATGTCTGGCCGTTTTGAGCTCTTCCCTGTCTGCGTCACTTTTCAATTTAGCAAATATCATTCTTCCAGCTGTGGTCTGCAGTACACTTGTAACAACAACGTCAGTCTGCTTGTTAATTATCTTCCGGGCATTATCTACAACCACCATTGTCCCATCATCAAGATATCCAACTCCCTGATTCGATTCTTTCCCTTCTTTTGCGATAAAGATATTCATTTTTTCTCCCGGAAGCACAACAGGTTTCAGTGCATTGGCAAGTTCATTGAGATTAAGAACAGTAACTCCCTGCAGTTCAGCAACCTTGTTCAGATTGAAATCGTTTGTTATTATCTTGGCCCCGAGAAGCCGTGCGAGAGCAACCAGTTTAGCGTCAACTTCCTTTATCTTGGGAAAGTCCTCATCGATAATCTTTACAGTTATGTTGGACAGTTTCTGAATTTTGTGGAGAATGTCCAGCCCCCTTCTTCCCCGTGCTCTTCTGAGTGAATCAGTGGAATCTGCTATATGCTGCAGTTCCTGAAGTATGAACTGGGGGATTATGAACGTTCCTTCAAGAAACCCTGCATCACAAACTTCAACGATTCTGCCGTCAATGATTACGCTAGTATCTATTATCGTGGAGAGTTCTTCTTCAGACCTGCTTCTAAATGCCTTTACAATGTTTGATAAAGTAAAATCTTTTCCTGCCCGTGCTCCAAGCAGCAGTCCGCTGTATCCAAAAAGAGTATTAAAAACAACACCGATATAGGTCCCATCAATATCAGTAAAAATAGTCTTTATCGGGAAATATATCAATTTTGCGAATATGATCCCGATAGCTAAACCGGCCATACCTCCTATGACAGTGCCAAAGCCGATCATGGTTAAGACATACTCTATTATCAGGGCAATAATACCGACTCCTGAACCCCACAGGATTCCCTGATAATTTGTTACTCCCTCTCGTAACCCCAGAATATAACCACCTGCAACAAATATAAGAAAAAATATTATTCTGTGTATCATTTCGATTTCCTTTTACTATTAAATTTATGAATATACTTTTAATGTAATATAAAATTTACTTCCGTTCCTGTTCACAAAAAGCAGGACAGTGTCTCCTTCTCTTATATTCTTTAGTACTTTATTAAAATCACTTAAATTATCTATCTTTTTCTTATTGATTTCCTGTATTACATCACCTTTTTTCAGTCCTGCTTCTTCCGAGACACTAAATGGCTCGACTTTTACTATTACCACCCCTCTTTCATTTTTTGAAATATCCAGCTGTTTGGCTATGTTTTTTGTAAGACTCATAACACTGAAACCGGCAAACTCATTTTCTTCCTGAGGCAATTCCTCCTCTGGTTCCTGAGTCATTGCCTGAACAACTTCTTTAAGAAATTCCGCTATAGTTACATCTATTACAATATTCTTGCCGTCTCGTAAAATGTTAAGTTTTGCAGTGCTCCCTACTTTACTCTGGGCAATGAGGTTTCTTAAGGACTCGACATTATTTATATTTTTGCCATTTACAGACAGTAGGACATCTCCCCTTTTTAAATTTGCCTTTTCTGCAGGGCTTCCCTTAAATATTTCTGTGACAAGTGCTCCGGCAGCTCTTTTAAGCCCAAATTCCTTTGCAAGTTCGGGAGAAAGATTTTGAATAGTTACTCCCAGCCATCCTCTTGTAACTTTACCTTTTTTAATAAGCTGGGTCATTACAGATTGGACCATATTACTTGGAACAGCAAATCCGATTCCCTGGTACCCACCTGTCCTTGAAAAAATTGCTGTATTTATTCCGATAAGTTCTCCCTTGATGTTTACGAGCGGTCCACCGGAATTCCCGGGATTAATAGCCGCATCTGTCTGGATAAAATCTTCATAATCCGCTATTCCGACATTTGCTCTGCCAACTGCGCTTACAATGCCCATTGTTACTGTATGTCCCAGACTGTACGGATTTCCAAAGGCAAGAACAAATTCACCAACCTGCAGGCTATCGGAATTCCCCCATTGTATTGCGGGAAGGTCTTTAGCTGAGATCTTAATGATCGCAAGATCTGTTTTTGGGTCTGTGCCGACTATTTTGCCCTTGAAATTCTGGTGATCATATAAAGTTACGGTTATTTCATCAGCTTTTTCTACCACATGATTATTGGTAATGATGAATCCGTCGGATGATACTATGACTCCTGATCCAAGGTTATTTTCTTTCCATTTTCTTGGCATATCATGTGGCTCAAAAAAATCCTTGAATGGGCTGTCAAAGAAATGCGAAAAAGGCGCTGAATCCTTTTTCGTACGTAATATAGACGTTGAGATATTTACAACTACAGGGCTGATAACTTTAACTACATCTGAAAATGCAGTACTTTCGCCGGTAATGGATTCAGGGATTTGAATATTGTATGTATATGGCGGCTGAGATGGTTTCCTGGAAAATATGTCAAAACGATTTCCAGCCAGATAGCCTGCAATTAGTGCTATAACGACAATTATTAAAAATGATTTCTTTTTCATTAATCAAATTATAACTTTGACTGTTTAACCTTGTAAACCCTGCTTAATTAATTAAAAATCAAGAGTTGATTAGAAGTTTTGCTTATTATATCATTAACGCATGTAATGCAGTATCGTCCTGTAAATCTAAATATTTTATAAGTATCGGGTGTAAATAACAGGAGATCGCTTTCCATATATGAGTATTCAGTCATACAGGAAAAGAATTGAAAAGCTGGACAAGAAGTATCTTTGGCATCCTTTTACTCAGATGAAGGAGTGGGAAGGAGATAGTCCGGTTATCATATCTGAAGGAAAAGGTTCTTATCTAAAAGATGTTTATGGTAAATGGTACCTTGATGGCGTATCTTCTATCTGGGTATCTGTTCATGGTCACAAAAAAGCCGAAATAGACAACGCAATAACCGAACAGATCAAAAGTATAAGTCACTCGACCCTGCTTGGATTAACGCATCCTGCTGCTGCAACCTTGGCCGAAATGCTGGTGAAAATATCTCCCAGGAGGCTTTCCAGGGTATTTTATTCTGACAGCGGGTCAACCGCAGTTGAGATTGCCCTTAAAATGGCTTTTCAGTACTGGCAGCACAGGGGCAAGAAAAGAAAAATCAGTTTTTTGTCACTGAATAATGCGTACCATGGGGATACCATAGGTGCGGTTAGTGTAGGCGGAATTGATCTCTTTCACAATATATTTTCCCCTCTTCTTTTTAAGTCTTACCATGCTCCGTCGCCGTATTGTTATCGATGTGAACTGGGCAAAAAATATCCTTCATGCAAACTGTTTTGTCTTGAAAAAATGGAGGCAATAATAAAAAAACGTCATAGAGAGCTTGCAGGGTTGATCATTGAACCTCTTGTTCAGGGCGCCGGGGGAATGATTATATCTCCGCCCGGATATTTGAAAGGGGTGAAAAGATTATGTAAGAGGTATGACATTTTATTGATTGCTGATGAGGTAGCAACAGGTTTTGGCAGAACCGGTAAAATGTTTGCCTGTGAACATGAGGATATTTCCCCTGATATTCTATGCCTTGCAAAGGCAATTACAGGAGGATACCTGCCACTTGCCGCAACATTAACTACGGATGATGTATATAAAGAGTTCCTGGGGAAATACGAGGCTCTGAAAAGTTTTTTTCATGGGCACACTTATACAGGAAATCAGCTTGCATGCGTGGCAGCGGTTGCAAATCTTGAGGTATTTAAAAGGGAAAAAACAGTTCAAAAAATGCAAAAGAAGATTGCATTCCTGAAAAGAAACCTTGAGGGGATAAAAGATTTTCTCCATGTTGGTGAAATACGGCAGAGAGGTTTTATGGTAGGGATCGAACTGGTCAAGAACAAAAAGACGAAGAAAGTTTATTCTCTTAAAGAACAAATCGGTTTGAAGGTCTGTTGCAGGGCAAGAAAAAAAGGACTTCTCATCAGACCGCTTGGCAATATAGTGGTTATCATACCGCCTTTAAATATTTCCCTTGCAGAAACAAAAAGCCTCGTGCAGATAACTGCCGAGGCTATAAAGGAAGTGACTGAATGATTTATAGTTAGTTAAGTCTTCTTTCTAAAAATTCCTCCAGATATTTCATTAATTCCGGATCATTAACAGAGACAATATAATAATCGTCAGTTTCACTGTTCTTATGGTATGACATGAAATCTTTGTATAATTTCTTTTCAGGTGCATCTAATATCAAATAATTATACATGTCTGACCTTTCCAGTTTTTTTGTCTTCCTGATTTACTTATCGGGTTTTTAAGAGGCCAGCTTTAG
>CAZVHL010000067.1:0-2518 GCA_964626925.1 uncultured Nitrospiraceae bacterium | reverse complement strand
GCAAGAGCTATCTGATTGAAGTCGGTCCGAGGATGAACTTTACGACTGCATGGTCAACAAATGCTGTGGCAGTATGTAATGCGTGCGGATTAAATAAAATAAGACGTATTGAACGGTCTTGCAGGTATATTATAAAAACTTCAGATCTGTTGAGCAGGGAACAGATCGAGAGCTTTACTAATGAAGTGCATGACCGAATGACCGCATGTCTGTATGCTGAGCCTCTTAAAACCTTTCAAACCGGAATAACGCCTGAGCCGGTGATCGAAATTCCGCTGATAGAAGATGGGAAGCCGGCTATCGAAAAAATTAACATTCAGATGGGACTTGGACTGGATGAGTGGGACAAGGAATATTATTACAATCTCTTTGTGAATGATATCGGGAGAAACCCCACAAATGTAGAGTGTTTTGACCTTAGCCAGTCTAACAGTGAGCATTCAAGGCACTGGTTTTTTAAAGGCAGACTTATTATTGACGGTAAAGAAGTTCCGCATGATCTCATAGAACTTATACAACAGCCGCTTAAAAACAATCCACAGAACAGCGTTATAGCGTTTAAGGATAATTCAAGTTCGATTAGAGGATATGAAGTTAATACCATAATCCCGGAAAAACCCGGATACCCCTCCTGTTTTGTGAGGGCTTCGATTAATTATGATGTTATTTTTACAGCGGAAACCCACAATTTCCCGAGCGGAGTTGCTCCATTCCCGGGGGCTGAAACCGGTACGGGTGGAAGGATCAGGGATGTTGAGGCAACAGGCAGGGGCGGTCTGGTAATAGCTGGAACAGCCGCATATTGTGTAGGAAACCTCCTGATACCTGAATACGAACTCCCATGGGAAAACAGATCATTTATCTATCCCAATAATCTGGCATCCCCGCTCGAAATCGAAATACAGGCCAGTAACGGTGCGTCAGATTACGGGAACAAATTCGGGGAGCCCCTTATACAGGGATTTACCCGTTCATTTGGAATGAGGGTACATACCGGCGAACGGTATGAGTGGCTTAAGCCGATAATGTTTACTGCGGGGATAGGACAGATGGATGCTAATCATATCGAAAAGGGACAACCCGAGCAAAATATGCTGGTTGTCAAGATCGGTGGTCCTGCTTACAGGATAGGAATTGGTGGAGGTTCTGCTTCCAGCATGATACAGGGAGAAAATATTGCTGAACTTGATTTTAATGCTGTTCAGCGTGGTGATGCTGAAATGGAGCAAAAACTTAACAGGGTATTACGTGCCTGCATAGAATTAGGGAATAACAATCCTATTATCAGCATTCATGATCAGGGCGCAGGTGGAAATTGCAATGTGGTCAAAGAGATTGTTTACCCTGCTGGTGCAAAAATTGAGGTCAGAGGAATTCAGATAGGGGACAGCACGCTTTCGGTCTTAGAGATATGGGGAGGGGAGTATCAGGAACAGAATGCACTGCTTGTAAGGGCCGGGGATTATGAGATATTTCAAGAGATGTGTTTGAGAGAGAAAGTCCCGTGTGCATCGATAGGTAATATTACTGGTGACGGTCGTATTGTACTTCATGATGAGAAGGACAACAGCACACCTGTAAACCTTCCTCTTGAAAAAGTGCTAGGAGACATGCCTCAAAAAACGTTTCATATGAGCAGGACCCCACTCAAAGTTAAGTCCCTTGACTTGCCTGATAATATAAGCGTAATGGATGCCCTGGAAAGAGTACTGCGCCTGCTCTCAGTCGGTTCAAAGAGATTTCTCACTAATAAAGTTGACCGTAGTGTTACAGGTCTCATAGCCAGACAGCAGTGTGTTGGGCCTCTTCAGTTAACAATGTCCAATGTTGCTGTGGTTGGCCAGAGTCATTTCGGCTTAACCGGTTCTGCAATGTCTATCGGGGAACAGCCTGTTAAGACCCTGCTTGACCCTGCTTCGATGGCGCGTATGAGTGTAGGCGAGGCTCTAACCAATATGGTATGGGCAAAAATATCTGCACTGGAAGATATAAAATGCTCCGGAAACTGGATGTGGGCGGCAAAACTTCCGGGAGAGGGCGCAAAACTATATGATGCCGCTGTTGCATTGAGTGAAATACTGACTCAACTCGGAATAGCCGTTGATGGTGGAAAGGACAGTCTGTCAATGGCTACGCAGGTAAAGGATCTTTCAGGCAATACAGAGACGGTCAAATCGCCCGGAACGTTAGTTGTTTCAGCTTATGCCACATGTCCGGATATTACAAAAGTTATCACTCCTGATATTAAGAAGCCGGGACAGAGCAGGCTTTTATTTATTGATTTAGCGAATGGCAAGAACCGTCTTGGTGGCACCGCATTAGCACAGGTTTATAGCCAGATTGGATCGGATTCCCCGGATGTTGATGATCCTGTACTGTTGAAACATACTTTTAATGCTGTTCAGAAGCTGATTGAGGATAATTTAATATTGTCAGGGCATGACAGAAGTGATGGAGGTTTGATAACAACACTGCTCGAAATGGCCTTTGCAGGAAACTGCGGAATCGAGATAAATAT
>CAZVHL010000066.1:2745-7648 GCA_964626925.1 uncultured Nitrospiraceae bacterium | reverse complement strand
ATCATTAACCTCCCCTGCCCACCTCCCTCTCTGCTTTTAACAGGCTTTACAGATTCCTGTTAAGATGTTATTGTATTACCATGTAATACCGTTATTAAGGAGGTTGTCCATGTCATCAAGAAAGAGAGTAGTAATGGCCATCTCTGTCCCGCCTGATACGGCTGAGGAATGCAGAAAGATAGCTAAGGCAAAAGGAGAGACCATGAGCCAATTCTTCAGGGAGATGTTCTCCCTTTACAAGCAGGAAAAGCTGAAGGATGAGTTCTTTGAACTTCAGAAATACGGCTCCAAAAAAAGAAGGAGCCTCAGGATTACTGAAAGGAACATCGAAAAGCTCATATTTGAAGGTAGATAGTGCTGAAGGTTGTCTTTGACACTAATGTCTATATCTCCGCCCTTTCATTCCCCGAAAGTAAGGCTGAAGAAGCATACATCCTTGCAGTTAATGGAGAGGTTGAGCTTTACACATCAGTGCCTATCCTGACCGAGACCGCCGGAAAGCTGAGAGAGAAGTTCCAGTGGAACGATGACAGGATCACCGCTGTTATCAAACATATCAGCAGAACTGCTGCCGTAATAAAACCCCGCCTCAAACTTAATATTCTGACAGATGAACCGGACAACCGAATACTTGAATGTGCTGAAGAGATCAAAGCTGACCTTATAGTTACCGGTGATAAGCACCTCCTTTTATTAAAGGAGTATAAAGGAACCGGGATCACAAGGATTTCAGGCCTTCTCTATACCCTTTCAGGGTAGTACCCCCTCTATCCTCCTGATAGACAGCACAAATTTCTTAACCCCTCCTTAGCAGAATAACGCTCATTCATCCTGTCCGGCATTATGCTAAGGTGGTATAATATCGAGTTATGAATAAAGTCTACATAATAGGTGTCGGGTTCCGGCCGCTTCATAAACAAGCAAGTGATGCCCTCTTAAAGTCAGAAGTTGTTTTGTCCAATGGAAGGCTGCTTGAGGCTTTTAAAGACTATGATGAATATGAGGCGGTGAAAGACAGGATTGTAACTCTGAAGGATATTCATGAGACAAAAAAATATATTCGGGATAACTATCAGCAAAAAACGATAGCACTGCTTGCTGCGGGTGATCCGATGTTTTTTGGCATAGGAAGAGTAATAAAAGATGAGATCGGTAAAGATGCTATAGAGGTTTTTCCGGACCTGTCAAGCGTTCAGGTTGCATTCTCAAAAATCAGGGAACCCTCGAGCAACGCCTTTTTTGTAAGCTTCCATGGAGGCCCTGATCCGAAGAACAGAAGAAAGCTTGAGTATGAGATTGATGAATTGCCGAAACTGATTGCTGAATATAGTATGCTTGCAATTCTTACTGACAGGGTAAATACACCCGAGAAGATTGCAGAGTCGATAATATCAGCATACCCATCATGCATTATGTATGTCTGTGAAAAACTTGGTTATGAGGATGAAAAAATTACAGAGGGACCACCGGATGAGATTGCCCTGATGTCCTTTACCCATCCGAACGTTGTAATCATAAAACGTAATGAAATATGATCGAAAAAGATCTGATGTTTTTCAGGGAATGGTTTGATGGTTATACAAAAACCTTTATCAGTTCTAATGAGAAAGACCGGAAGAATATAGAGCTTAAAATTGAACATTCCCTCCGAGTTGCCGAAAACATCGTAAAAATTGCCGGAAGTTTATCGCTAAATGCAAATGAAGTTTTGCTTGCAGAAACTGTGGCACTTTTTCATGACCTCGGACGATTTCCCCAATATGCCCTCTACAAAACATTTCAGGATCGTAAGTCAGTTAATCACGGACTGCTTGGGACAAAAGTGCTTCTTAAAGAAAAAGTTTTAGACAGACTTCCAGATCTTGAAAAGGATTTAATTATTAAGTCGGTTAAATTCCATGGGGCATATGCTATACCAAATATTTTTGGAGAGAAAACCAGATTTTTTCTTAGACTTATCAGGGATGCGGATAAGGTAGATATTTATCGCGTATTTATCGAGTACTATGAAAGCCCCGAAGAGGACAGGGCATCTGCTACAGCCTTTGGTGTACCGGATTCACCAGAATATTCAAAAGCCATGCTTTCATGTATTATGCAGAAAAAAATCGCGTCATACTCTTTTATAAAGACCGAAAATGATTTTAGAATAATGCAGCTGTCCTGGTTATATGATATGCACTTTGATGAATCTGTTCGTTTAATCCGTCAAAGAAACTATATAAATAAGATAACCAGTAGATTACCGCAGACAGAAGAAGTTATGTCTGCGATAAGCTTTTTGAATAAGTTTATTGATGAACGGTTAAAGGGGGACGGATAAAACCTTCATCTCGAGTATCCTTTCAAGGTGAAAGACCCTCTCATCTTTTCTGCTGGTGCAGAAAGCCTTAACTCCCGGGAATTTTCTGCCTTGATATTCCAGTTCTCCGACATATTCCGGGATAATTGTCCTCTTTGATTTTTCGTCTTTTGCCGTAAGGTATACAATCTCAAGTTTTTTCTTCCCCTTTATCGCATCATTGAGGAGTAAAAGTCTGTCTTCCATCGAAAACCTTTTTTTGGCCTGGTCATACTGATAGCGCGTTAAAAATCCTACCACTCTTCTGTCAAGAAGTATATGTTTTTTATGGACCATTTTTTTGAGAACAAGACCGTTCATTGTAGTACAGCGGCTGAGCGCTACATAAAGCTGTCCGTGTGAAAAAGTCCCCCTTCCAATGTCTATGATTGTTTTATCAAAAGTCATGCCCTGGCATTTGTGGATGGTTACGGCCCAGGCGAGCCTCAGGGGATATTGAGTAAAGGATCCGACGCTTTCGGAGAGAATACTGGATGTCTTTTTATCGTAAGAGAATTCATACATCTCCCATTTGTAGGGGGTAACTTCCACAACCTCTCCGTCAGGCAGTTCAACTCTTAATAGATCATCGTCATCACTGACTTCCTCGATCTCTGCAATCTTGCCAATGCTGCCGTTTATCCAGCGGCCGAGGGAGTCATTGTTGAGGAGCATAACTTGTGAGCCTTCTTTTAGCGTGAGATCAAATAAAGTCGGAAGACCCCCTGTTTTAAAATCCCCTTTAATGATGCCCTGATAATTGTGTTCTTTTCCCCTGAGCACCGAAAGTTTGTCTATGTTGATCTTTTCAGCCAGTGCATTTGTAGTAGTGAGGTAAATATACAGGTCTCCCTGACTTTCCACAAAGTCAGGGTCGCATCTTTTGTTTATCTCCTTTACGTCATTGTCGGTAATTGTATTGTTTCTTATTGCGTTGAGAAGCTCCAGAAACCTCGCGTCTTTTTGTCTGTAGACCTTCTCCAGTTCAATAAACTCCATTTCAAAAGGCGCCTTTTCACCTGATACCTTAGAAAAAAGATCGTTTTCAAAGACGCCGGCGCTGAAAAAATAAGGGCTTTTGTAACGGTCTCTGAAAAGCGCTTTTTCCCTGGATGTCACCACAGGCGGTAGTTGATAGAGGTCACCGATAAAGATCATCTGGATTCCGCCAAAGGGGCGTGATTTTTCCCTGCCGTGCTTTCTCAAAAATATGTCTACACAATCAAGCAGGTCTGCTCTGACCATCGAGATTTCATCAACGACTATTGCGTCGAGTTTTTTGTATATATCCTTCTTCCTCACCCTGATTTTGCTGACAGTGTCCGGTGTTAAGTCCAGTCTGAACTTAAAGAAAGAATGGATGGTCTGTCCCTTCACATTTACTGCAGCAACGCCTGTCGGCGCGAGCACTGCAATTTTCTTTTTTGTGCTGTCTCTGAAATATTGGAGCAGGGTTGATTTGCCGGTTCCGGCCCTTCCGGTCACAAAAACGTTGCGGCCGGTATCCTCCATTAGACGAAGAGCGCGAAGAAACTGATCATTCAATTCAATGTTTTTATTTTTTATTACTTCCATAGTATTTATTTAAATGTGTGTCTTGAAAATTTTTCGTGCCTGTTTGAAAATATCAAAATATTCTTCAGTCCTGTAATCAGGAAAAGTGTATAGCAATGACTGATAATTATTGTTTGAATATATTAGGGTAACTTCACCATAGATCCCTTTATCAAGGTATATCCTGTGAGAAAAGTCCTTTGTTGAAACCAGAACGAGTTTCGCCGCATCTAAATAGCCGGGATCAAGGTTTATCCTTCTTCCTCCATTATCGTTAAGAAACTCACCTTCAAGCTCTATAGTTTTTAGTTTAATGTCCGAAATCATGCTGGGCTCGATCAATCTCTCAAAAAATATGAACTTACGCCTTAACCCTTCTCCCATTTCTCTTTCATAATACGTCGTATGTTCCCAGGGCCAGACAGGGCTTTCCAGATCAACCGGTCCGAAAATATCAGATAATTTTTGTCCCAGTTCATTAAATATAGTAGCATCCTGAGAAAGCATGCCGACGAAAAGTTTGACCGGCAGTGGTTCGGTTAGTTTACCCATGTAATAATTTAACAAATTTCTCTCTTTTAGGCTTTTCATCATATGATTTGTTGCAGTTATCAATAAAATGTCATAGCATGAAAAAACTCCTATCCCGACGTAGGGAAATCCATACATAATCTGACATGTGCAAGCAAGTCATGTATAACAAGTAACTTTAAAATTAAAGTGCTTAGAGCATTTGCGAATTACGGGCATGTAAGTTGCGTTACAAAAGTAACACTGCTCGTTAAGTGGGTTAAGCAGATAGATTACTTCAGGAGGTATTTCATAATGAATTTAGAGAAGATTCTTGAGCAAATTAATGAGGCATGTACTGGGTGTGGAGATTGTGACCCATGCTGCACAAGAAATATACTTAGGAAATGTATTGAAAATGACAGAGTTGTCTTAACAGAAGCAGGGGCTTATACTTTAATTGAACCTGCACCAAGTTATTATAACGCTGCCTGAATG
>CAZVHL010000066.1:0-2645 GCA_964626925.1 uncultured Nitrospiraceae bacterium | reverse complement strand
AACGGTTCCTTTTAAGATTATCAGAATTTCATAGACATCGATAATAGCTCCTCGATTCGGTGCTGAGCTCTTAAACCCATCCCAGGAATATATGAACTTTATACATAATCATATAGCTTGAAGCAAGTTGAATTTCCTCGCTCTGTTGAAGTTATCCTTATTGTGACCCAATTACAACTGCATTTAAAAGTGTGACTCACATCACAGATTAGTATTCCCGATTCCCTTAATCTTAGATAAGACAACATAGAAAAATGTTTCCGAAAGGGTAAACCCTGGGTGACCAGGGGGCACAAAGCCACGGATCCTGTCACAGGATAGCCGGGCTGTCGAAGAGACAGTGCTTATCCAGAGTTTATCTTAGGGAAAAGCCTGTTTCCATGTACGGAAACAGGCTTTTGTTATTTCGGAGGGTATGATGAGAAAAAAAACAACGTATTTCCTTATAGATATATTTATTTTTTATGCAATAATTTTATTATATTCAACAGCTGTTTTTGCAGCTGATGTAACGCTTGGTTGGGATGCCCCTATAGATAATGAGGATGGAACTCCTCTTACTGACCTTGCGGGCTTCAATGTGTACTATGGTACTCAGTCACGCGGAGGCGCTGTCTATCCGTCTGAGTTTAGTTATGATAGTGTGGAAGTTGCCGGGAATGTAACAAGCTATCAGATAAATAATTTGACAGATGGTTTGACATATTATTTCTCAGTTACAGCGGTTAATGTATCAGGAAACGAAAGCAGATTTTCGGATGAGTTAAGTATCACTTTATCTTTGCCGTTTCCTGTGCCAGACATTGTTGTGAGTGACTCTATATCGCCTGCAGGTGATTATCAGATACCATTTGGAGATGTAACCGTGGGCAGTCCATTACAGCAGCATGTTACCATCACAAATAATGGCAATGCAGATCTCATGATCGGCAACATAGCCCAGAACAACCCGGTTGCATTGCCATTCAGCATTTTGAATGATAGTTGTTCAGGACAAAGCATTGCACCGTCATCAAACTGTACCCTTACAGTTCGTTTTGCTCCATATTCCACAGGGTCGCTCAATGATTCCTTTGACATACCTTCAGATGATCCGGATGAGGGTACTGTTACCCTTAGTGTCAGCGGCACCGGGATGGCTGCTCCCATTGCGGATATTACTGTAACTGATTCTGTTGCTCCTACCGGGAATCTTCAGATACCATTTGGAGATGTCACAGAAAGCAGCTCCTCTCAACATACAGTAACCATCACAAATAATGGCAATGCAGATCTCATGATCGGCAACATAGCCCAGAACAACCCGGTTGCATTGCCATTCAGCATTTTGAATGATAGTTGTTCAGGACAAAGCATTGCACCGTCATCAAACTGTACCCTTACAGTTCGTTTTGCTCCATATTCCACAGGGTCGCTCAATGATTCCTTTGACATACCTTCAGATGATCCGGATGAGGGTACTGTTACCCTTAGTGTCAGCGGCACCGGGCTTTCTATGCCTGTTCCAGACATAAGGGTGAATGATTCTGTTGTGCCTGTAAGTGATCAGCAGATTCCTTTTGGAGAAGTAACAGAAGGTAGTGTATCACAGCAGAACATTACCATAGCCAATAATGGTAATGCAGACCTTGTGATCGGTACTATAGCTCAGAGTAATCCAATTGCACTGCCATTTGGTATTCTCAATGATTACTGTTCAGGTCAGAGTATTTCACCGTCATCAAACTGTACTCTTATGGTTAGCTTCTCACCATTGTCATCAGGGTCATTTAACAACTCTTTTGACATCCCTTCAGATGATCCAGACGAAAACCCTGTAATTGTAACAGTTAACGGGACAGGTCTTTCATCTGTAGTTAATAATCCCCCATCTGAGCCGGTACTTATGTTTCCTGCACATGGACAGCGGGGCCTTGGGAAAAAGGTTGGCATGAAATGGAAAAAATCCAAGGATCCTGATGGTGATGTAGTAACGTATGATGTACATATTTGTTCAGATGAGAGTCTTACCACCGACTGTACTACAGGCACGAATATTCTGGCATTGTTGAATACAAATATATATTATGCAGGCGTGGGAATGTACGGTACAGGCTTTCTGTTTGTGGGAATGATCGTTACGCTTTTATTCGGATCAAAGAATAAAAGAAAGCTTGCATTGCTGGCAGTAGCAGTATTAATAGCAACCATACCGATAATTTCCTGCGGAGGCGGCGGGTCTGGTGGAGTCAGCGGTGCTGTGATATCAAGCGAAGATGGATCAGACGGTGATACTGGAAGCGATATAAGCTACACAGTAGATCTTGGAGCAGGCACAACATACTACTGGAAAGTTGTGGCAAAGGATGGTAACGGTGGTGAGGCGAGCAGTGAGGTGAGGAGTTTTGAGACACTTTAAAACTTGACAAGTGATAATGTGGTTGATGTCTTTCTCAAGTCGGCAAGAATATCCCTTATAATCTTCTTTATCGCTTAATGATGAAATAATCGTTTATTTATGTGAGAATATCTCATGATTTAATGGCATGGTAAAGGTGATATAAATGAGGCGGAATCTTGCTGTAGGTCTACTAAGAGAAACAAAGGGATTTGAACATAGAACTCCGCTTGTGCCTTCTGATGTTAAGTGGTTGATTAAACGCGGC
>CAZVHL010000065.1:1866-7755 GCA_964626925.1 uncultured Nitrospiraceae bacterium | reverse complement strand
CAAACTATTTCACCCGGAATTCCTTCGCTCGAAATTTCCTCTCTTTTAGCGCTGTGGTCACAAAAACTCATTGTAACTCCTTCTGTTTTACATAATTCGTGAAAAGAAGAGTTGCCGAGCAGTTTTGTGCCCGCATCCATATTAAAGATCGTTACTTCATGTCCCTTTGTCAGTGCCGATTTTGTGATCCCTATGATATCGTCAAGGTGTTTATCTGTGTTAACGAGTATGCCTAGTTTCATTTTATAATCTCCTTCTAAAAGCTTTTCACAGCAATATTACCGGTTAATTTACAAAGAAATGACTTTATCATTTGATGCAATAGCATCAACTATTTCGTCGTAGTTTTTATTTTCATTGATATTTATAATTGTTACTTCATTTGATTTTTTATGTTCTTCAATAATCTTGTTGCCTGTTTCATCAGGTTCGTTTCTCAAAAGATACAGGACCTTCATGCGTTGTCCTCCTTTAACTTGTTTATTTGGAACTGCTTTTTTTTGCGTTCTTTATTAATAAGGTAATACATGGTCATATTCGAGTAGCTTCTGCGCTATCTCTTCGGTTGACAGGAACTCCATATTTTCATTATCTTTGCAGTTCGTGTACAGTTTAACGTCCATATCCCCCATTGTTTCGACATTTAAATTATTGTCATCTGTGTCTTCGACCTTTCTGTCCAGAACATATGCATGAATTTCATCATCTGCGAGAATCAGCCCCACTCCCATCCTGAGGGCTTCACCCTGTCTGTCTCTGACGAGAACAGCTATTTTTTTGACCATGGTCCTACCTCCTTAATTAAGTATTTAATTAGTAACTATTTCTCTACAGGGTATTTAGAGGGATCAAGTCTGCTGCTCCATTCACCCCATGAGCCGACATAGTTCTTTACATTTGGATAACCCAGGAGATACTGGAGGACAAAATGTGTATTAGCGGCACGAATCCCTGCCTGGCAATATGTTATTACTTCCTTGTCTTTTGTTACTCCTTTTGACTCATATGAAGCCTGTAAATCTGCTAATGATTTAAATGTTCCGTCCTGCTTCATGTTAGATGAATAAAAATCCATATGAACGGCTCCCGGTACATGTCCGATCCTTTTATTACCCATCGCATCTTTTCCTGTAGATTTATCAAGCGCATTTTTCCCTGTATATTCATCAGAACTCCGAACATCTACTAAGGCGGCTTTTGAATTATTTATGCTTTTTAATACATCATCAGCGGTTGCAAAGATTGAACTGTCAGGACTGGCACTGTATTTCGTGTTTTTTATAGTTGTTGGTTTTCCCGAAGTCTTGCGTCCCTCTTTCATCCATTTCCTTACACCACCATCAAGAATGCTGACTTTTTTGTGGCCATGGTATTTCATAAGCCAGAACGCGCCATAAATAAAAACATTATCCCCGCTGCCACCCAATATGATTACATGTGAATCATTATTAATTCCAAGGGCACCCATTGATGCCTCAAATTTTGCTTTGTCAGGTGGTGTGCTGCCACCTCCAAGGTCACCCATAAGTTCGCCAATGCCCAGATAAACTGAACCAGGGACATGCTTCATGTCAAAATGTTCTTTCTTCCCTCCCATGCTGGCAACGTGAACAATCTTCAAATTTTCGTTGTTCAGATTGTCTGCCAGCCATTGTGTATCAACCAGAGGTTGAACATTGCCGTTTGCGTAAGCCGGTTGAAGTCCAACAGCCAGGCTTACCAGAAAGACAAGAGCAAACAGAACTGTCAGAATTTTTTTGTGATTGTAGATGTCTTTTGCGGACTGTAATCGCATATTAAAATCCTCCCTGTTAAATAAATTTTATGGTTTTTAAAGAAAGAACTGATCGCAATAAAAATATTACATATTCATTAGATTGTTGTCAACTTGAGTCAAGGGATAGGATCAAAGGGAAAGGAACTGTCTGCGTAGCCAGAGCGTTTCTTTGAGTTTTTTTGCTAACTTTATTGCACCTAAGATCTTATTTTATTAACAAAAAAATAAAAATTCAGTATAATTGCTGGTAAGATATTTAATTGTTAAATACCTGTATGAACTAATGGATTTAAAAAAACTTGTTTTCAGGCTACAGGATTTTTACATCTTATCCATTAAATCCCCCTTTGGCAGCTTTCGCAGGCCTTTCTATTTTCGTGAAATAATTGAGCAGATGGATTATATGGGAACGGGTTCCCTGTTTATCGTTGTCCTTGTATCTCTTTTCATAGGAATGGCGCTGTCGTTGCAGATATCAGCGGAACTGGCTGAGATGGGGATGAAAATGTATACCGGGAAGATAGTTGGATTGGTGATAATCCGGGAACTGGGGCCTGTATCCATAGCCCTCATTTTTGCCGGCAGGGTTGGCTCTGGAGTGGCTTCTGAACTTGGGTCTATGATGCTTGGCCATCAGGTGGATATACTTAGAGTACATGGGGTAAATCCTTTAAAAAAACTGGTAACTCCCAGAGTGATCAGTGCAATATTAATGCTTCCTGTCCTCACTGTGATAGGGGATGCGGTAGCCCTGTTTGGTGGCTACTTTATTTCAACCTTTGTCAGCCACCAGAGCGGCTCGTTCTATTGGTCTCAAATACAGGACATAATGGATTTTGAAAATATTTTTGCCGGTTTGACAAAACCTTTTGTGTTTGGATACATAATTGCCTGTGTCAGCTGTTATATGGGGCTGTCGACAAAGGGAGGAGCCAGCGGACTGCGGAGCTCAACAACAACCGCTGTTGTGATTTCGATGACGATGATTATTGTATTTGATTTTCTGTTAACAAGGATTTTACTTTATTTCCTTGGAGCAAATGTATGATCGAGTTTGTTAACGTTTCACTTGCCTTCAATAGTTATACCGTATTGGACAGGGTGTCCTTTAAAGCCGATTTTCATGAAAGGATAGCTATACTTGGAGGCAGTGGTGAGGGCAAGACAACCATCCTGAGGCTGATTCTTGGTCTTATCAGGCCTGATGAGGGGAATATATTAATTGACGGTCAGGACATTACTGAACTTTCAGAATCTCAATTAAGAGAGTACAGGATGAAATTCAGTATCGTTTTCCAGGAAGGTGCACTTTTTGATTCAATGAATGTTAAGGAGAATGTTGCATTTTGTCTAAGAGAATACACAAATTCATCTGAAAAAGAGATCGATGAACGTGTACGGGAACTCCTGAAAAAATTGAAAATCGAACATGCTATTCATCTTATGCCGGAAGAACTGAGTGGCGGGATGCAAAGAAGAGTTGCCATAGCAAGATCAATGGCTGAATGCAGGTCGCGAATGATGCTGTACGATGAAGCGACAACCGGTCTTGATCCACTGACAGCAGATAATATATGTAACCTGATAAAGGATCTTTCGGAGGGTGTTCCTCCGGGGAGAGTCGGATTCATTATTGTTACTCATAAAGTAACCGATGCCATAAAAATAGCTGAACGGTTTTTGTATTTAAGAAATGGTAAGATAGCGTTTGATGGGGATATTGCTGCACTTTATAGTGCGGAGGACCCTGAGTTCAGAAACTTCATTAATGAGCTTTTTGTAGCCGAAAAATGTCGGTAACCAAAACCGAATTATGTACGATTATATAAAACATATAAGATGGGCGAAACTGAAAGTCGGTGTTGTTATAACTATCGCTGCGGTTATTGTATTTTTGGCTGTAATGTTTGCAGGAAACATTGAAAAGATTTTTGTTCCAAAGGTAAACGTATACGCAGATTTTAGTGATGTTAAGGGATTGCGGGAAGGTTCGCCTGTATGGTTTTCGGGTGTGGAGATAGGTGCTGTGAAAAGTATAAAGTTTACAGAGGCACGAGAAATAAAAGTGAAAATGTTAATAAACTCCGATACCATTCATTATCTGAAAAAAGATTCTCTTGCTGATATCCTCACCCTTGGTCTGCTTGGTGATAAATATATAGAAATAACTTCCGGATCAAGAGATTCAGAAGACCTGAAAGCCGGAGATACGATTTCAGGAACATCACATATAGAAATTCAGGATATGGTCGAAACAGGTCAGGAATCGATCGCAAACCTGTCTAAGTTCATAAGTACACTTGAGGGGGTGCTAATCAATATAGAACAGGGTGAAGGAACTATTTCCAAGTTCATAAAGGATCCCTCTCTTTATGAAAATCTCGATAATGTGACCAGGGAGCTTACAGACCTTGTTGTCCAATTAAAGGGAGGCAAGGGTACTTTGAGCAAACTGCTGAGTGAAGACACTGTGTACGCCGATATTGCGGATTCTGTTGAAAATACGAAAAAATTCACAGAAAGGCTTCAAAGTTCCGATGGAACCTTAAACAAGTTGATCGAAGACAAGAGCCTTTATGAAAATTTTGATCAGGTTTCAGGGAAACTGAATGGAATACTTGGAAAAATAGAAAGAGGCGAAGGATTCGCCGGTAGTCTTTTGAAAGATGATGAGCTTACGGATGATCTCAAGTCTGCTTTGAAAGAAATGAGCGCTTTGATGAAGGACGTCAGGGAAAACCCCAGGAGATATTTTAAGTTCAGCTTTTTTTAGAATAATCGCAGCTAAATCGATTTATAGTTTCAAGGAGGAAGCATGAAGTATTTACGGATTGTTCTTACAGTAATGTTATTGCAGATATTCATAGTGTCAGCGGGTTCGGAGGTAAGGCACAATAAATTCAGTAAGGAGGAAATCAAGAAGATGGCGGAAACGACAGCGGTTATTGAGACGAAACATGGAAATATACGTCTAAAATTTTTCCCTGATGTTGCTCCAAATCATGTTAATAATTTTATCGATCTTGCGAAAAAGGGATTTTATAATAGCACCACTTTTCACCGTGTTATTCCGGGTTTTATGATTCAGGGCGGGGACTCGAACTCTAAAGATGCTGACAAGTCAAAACACGGAATGGGCGACCCCGGATATAAGCTGAAAGCTGAATTCAATGAAAAGTCTCATAAGAGAGGCATTCTGTCGATGGCTAGATCACGCGACCATGACAGCGCGGGTTCGCAATTTTTTATCTGTGTTGCGGATGCTACATTCCTTGACAGGCAGTACACGGTATTTGGCGAAGTGACTGAAGGAATGGATGTAGTAGATAAAATAGTCAGTCAGCCACGGAACAGTCGTGATAATCCAGATGAACGGATAGAGATGAAAGTCCGGATTGTAGAAAAGTAGTTCATCTAAACAACACCAGGACGGGATTGACAGGTATCAATTACGAGGCGATGGGAATTTATGGTGAAAAAAAGTTACGTTCTCCAGAGCAGGGGAACCATAAGCATTTAGTAGGGTGGTTGCTTTGGCAGATGCTTTAGGCTTCCTTCTGATTTGTGAAGGCTTGCTCACCACATCCAACACCCGCTTCCAAAATGAGTAACTTGATCCTTTGGTTTGACCCGGTCTGGAGAACGGTAACATTATTACTGTAGCCTAAGTTTGATGAAGTGTCAAGAATCATTAATAAATCTTATATGACCTATTAAATTAATTTACACCTGGTTTTGCTAACATGTTGAATACATGGCATATTCATTTATATATTGGCAAACAGGTATTTTTGTCTTTTAACGAGGTCTGATAGGAATAGCGATGAATTTTTTACGCCTTTTACCGGTTATCCTTAGCATGCTGCTGCTTGCTGCACATTATTACCGGGCTGGTTTTATTGTGCTGGTCGTAATTGTATTTGCAAGTCTGTTTCTCCTGCTTATTCGTCAGCCATGGATCGTCAGGGTAATTCAGGTTGTGCTTGTTGTTGGATGTATTGAATGGTTGCGGACTACCTACAATCTTGTAATGATGAGGCAGTCAATGGACATGCCCTGGATTCGACTGGCAATTATTCTGGGGAGTGTTGCCCTGCTTACTTTTTGTTCTT
>CAZVHL010000065.1:0-1766 GCA_964626925.1 uncultured Nitrospiraceae bacterium | reverse complement strand
ATTCCAATTGTTAAAGAGTGGGGTTCATGGGCAGTGTCCGGCGCATCCTGTTTAGCTGCAGTTATCACAGGGTCATTAAAACGATCGACGGAGAATGAACAAGGGTTTATATTTACAACTGTGTTGACGATCCTCGGACTGGTTATGCTTATCAACTCAAAAAACCCTCTTGCCGCTTTATTGAGGTCCAAAGACAGTAAGAAAGAACATATTGTCTGGTTTTTAGTATTCAGCATGACCGGGCTGGTTTTTTTGACTCCATTTTTAATTGACGGTATAGGGAAGTTTGCTGTTTTTGCTCTTCTTGCTTTTAGCTATCTGATTTTGCTTGTAAACGGAAAGGAACATCACATCCTTTCGGAGTTAAATGGCTTTGCCCTTCTGACACTTTCTGCCCCCATTGTATATTTTGCGATTACAGGTGAGGTGTCGCTAAAATTGTATGCAGTAATTTTCGTCTACTTTGCTGCCGGTGTTTTTAAAGTGAGAGTGAGGATCAGAAAGACTCTTTTTTACAGATGTATCATGGCAATTTACTGTATTGCAGCAATTACCATATATTATTTTCTTAATGTGCCGGTTATTGTTCTCCTGCCCCTTATCGAGAACATTTGGACAGTGCTGATGATGAGAGAAGAAAAACTTAAGACAACCGGCTATATTGAATTAACAAAGAGTGTTGTTTTTGTCATTCTTCTTTCGTTTAACTGGCAATAGGTTAGTGTAATTCAGTTTTAGATTTTGTCCTTAATTAAGAAGTATGGAGCAGGTATTTTTCTTTGCATATAATATGCCTGTTGACAAAAGTTTACCCCGCTGATAAAATCTTTAGGTTTTCCCATTGAATGGGGAATATCGTTAAAAATTCATCATATGGCGGTATTAAAGGAGGAAAGGTGCCAACTGTTGCGCAATTAGTAAAAAAGGGAAGAAAGCAGGCGATTAAAAAGACCAAGGGTCCTGCGCTTTCGCAATGTCCGCAGCGTAGAGGAGTCTGTACAAGGGTCTACACTACAACTCCCAAAAAACCTAACTCTGCTCTAAGAAAAGTGGCCAGAATCAGATTGACAAACAAGATGGAAGTTACTGCCTACATTCCGGGTGTTGGTCACAATCTTCAGGAGCACTCAATCGTGCTTATCAGAGGCGGCAGGGTTAAGGATCTTCCTGGAGTCAGATATCACATTGTCAGAGGTGTCCTCGATACTCTCGGCGTAGCTGATCGCAAGCAGTCGCGGTCAAAATACGGCGCCAAGAAACCCAAATAAAAGGATTGCAATTATGCCAAGAAGAAGAGTAGTAGCAAAAAGGGAAATATTGCCGGATCCTATCTATGGCAGCAAACTTTTAAGCAAGTTTGTTAATGCGATTATGATGCATGGCAGAAAATCTGCAGCAGAAAAAATATGCTATGGAGCATTGGATATTATGAAGGAAAAAACAGGAGAGGATCCTTTGAAAGTTTTTCAACAGGCACTGGAAAATGTAAAGCCGCTTTTAGAAGTCAAATCAAGACGTGTAGGCGGCGCTACTTATCAGGTTCCTATTGACGTCAGGCCCCAACGAAGAATCGCCCTGGCATTTCGCTGGATCATCGGCTTTTCTCTAAAAAGAGGAGAAAGGACGATGAGGGAAAGACTGGCGGGTGAGTTACTTGATGCATCCAATAAGACAGGTGCTTCTATTAAAAAGAGGGAAGATACCCATAAAATGGCCGAGGCCAACAAGGCTTTTGCTCATTACAGGTGGTAAGGAAAATTGAAAAC
>CAZVHL010000064.1:0-7788 GCA_964626925.1 uncultured Nitrospiraceae bacterium | reverse complement strand
GCCTTTGTGTCAGAAACATATCAGAAAGAGATTCTTCAGCTTTTGAAATATGATTCAAAGCGAACAATAGGTGACCAATTAAAGGAGTTTGATCATGAATGGAAAGACGACGAAATAGAGACTGTTTTCTATAAGGCTATTCTCGAGGTTCTATCACCGGAAAGGGAAAATATAATTGCACCGGAAGAATATGTGGTTTTTGTTGATATTATGAAAGAACAGGCGATTGAGTTAATTGATACATGTCAATACAAAGAGGTTCTTAAAATCATCAATGTACTTGAATCAAATATTGCCAGGGATGATTGTCCGGATGAGGCATCTACTCATATGGAATGCTTCTATTCAAAGGACTTTTTGGTCAATATCATAGATTCGTTCAGTGTAATGGGCAAAGAGCAAAGAGGGGATGTTTCCCTGCTCACTGATCATTACGGGGAACAGATGATCCCTTATTTAATGGATTCACTAATTAATGAAGAGTCACCAACTGTCAGGCGCTTTATTCTAAGCCTCTTAACAGGGTTTGGTGAAAAAGTAATTCCAGAAACATTAGAACGGCTTGAGGATGACAGGTGGTTCGTAAAGAGAAACATGCTTTTTATCCTTATAGATTGCGGCAATGACGATGAGCTTAAAAGAGCTCGGCCCTGCTGCTGTCATGATAACCCAAAAGTAAGCTTTGAGGCGATAAAGTGCTTGCTAAAAGCCGGAGACAATGATGGGGTAAAGATGATCAGACAGTACATGCAAGATGAATCAAAGGATCTGGTTAATAAGGCCATAATGCTTTCTGGAGCATATAAAGTGAAAGATGTTGTTCCGGAGCTAATTCAGATGCTCAAAAAAAAGGCGTTATCAGGTAATGATATTGAGGCTAAAATACCCGTAGTAAAGGCTCTCGGCCAGATAAAAGATCCTCGTGCAGTCAAGACTCTAAAAGGAATGCTTTCTTCCAGGTCATTCCTGTATAGAGGAGCCCTTGAAAAGCTTAAAGGAGCGATTGAATATTCACTTAAAAACTATTCACATAAAGAGAGTGAAATAAACGTAACTGAGAATGAAACTTAAAAGGCATACTTCATGTTAACAGTAACCGATAATACCAAAGGATTCGTTATCGCACTTATGGTAGCTACCTCAAACTGTTCGCTTTACACAAAGGAGCATGAGGCATTTGGAGAACTTGCAAAAAAAGCATTTAAGAAGTTGCAGGATTTACTTCATGACAAAGTGAACATTATGGTAATTGATCATGAACTTATAATAAATAAAACCCCGATGCGAGACAGGGGAATACATGAAATTAATTTTATAAAGCGGTTAAAGAGAAAAGGGATTTCCCGTATTGATATTCTTCAAGGCGTTAATATGTCTGAAATCAAACAGCTTATTCTTGAACTATCCGAACCTGGCAAGGGACTGAAGACCTATCCTCATATAAAGAGCGGCATAGTAGACGTTAACATGAGTATGCCGTCGGATGATGAGCCTACAGAAGCTTATTCAGCTATCGAAAATATCGATAAAATAAAAGATGTATTCAAGGCTGCATCACCTTTCAAGAAACTTAATGTTGCCGGGATCGAAGACATTGTTTTGCATTTCATTCACAATTTCAAAAGAGAAGCGAGTATCCTGAAATATTTAAGCCCGGTAAAATCATTTGACGAATACACATATACTCATGCCTCAAATGTTGCGGTGCTTTCGGTGTTTCAGGCACAATCACTGGGGATAGACGGTGACTTTCTGCATGAATTGGGCATAGCCGCCCTGCTACATGATGCCGGCAAAATGTTTATCTCCAAAGAAATTTTAGAAAAAAAAGGCAAACTTGATGATAAAGAATTTGCTGAAATACATAAGCATACATTACACGGAGCAAGATACCTGGCAAAGATAGAGGATGTGCCTCGACTTGCACCGGTCGTGGCTTTTGAACATCACATGAAATTTGATGGTTCAGGATATCCCAGATTGACTCTTACCGGTGATAAGCCTCAACAGCATATATACAGTCAGATCGTTGCTGTTTCAGATTTTTTTGATGCACTTCGGAGCAACAGACCTTATAGACGTGGAATGGAAATACCGGAAATTTTTGTACTTATGAGAAGATGCTGTGGCACCGATTTCAATGTTTTTCTAGTGGATAATTTTATTAGGCTGATGCAGCAGGCACTTTCGAATTAACCTATCGCATTCCAATGTATTAAATTTTCAAGAGGTTCCTGACAACTTTCCCCATTGCAGTTTCATAACTGCTCAATGCTCCATGCGGACAGACTTCTATGCAGCAATAACATCGAATGCATTTGTCATAATCAAAATGTATCTTCTTCCTGTTGTGACTAATCGCTTTCGCAGGACAATAGATCCAGCATTCACTGCATAGCTTGCATATTGAATTATCACATCGCGGTCTCTGAACAAGGTGCTTACGCATAAATTTGTGAAACCGGTCTGGCCCAAATACTAAAGGGGTTATATCAGGAAAATGAAAGCCCTTAATATATGGCAAATCTCCATCAACAGCAATCTCCTTATTTACAAGAGTTTGCTCAAGGGCAATTTTATTTGTTAAAACCTGCTCAGGCGCAATCCCAAGCATCTTACATACAGTGATATCTATTGCCGCAGCATTTGTGCTTCCCATCACCACCCCGATTTTTCGAGGTATTCCTCTTTTCCCCGGCCCCTGACCTTCCATTCCCAGAATACCATCCAGAATTGTGACAGATGGATTAACAGCCTGATAAATCTTAACCAGGAGTCGTGCAAACATTTCTCTGTCCACGCCGGTCCTGAGATGCCACTCAGGTTTTTTAAATCCTGTGATACAGCCAAAAAGATTTTTAATTCCAAGAGTCAGCAGCATCTGTGTATGTGTTTTTAGTTTTGGAATATTTATGAGGATGTCTTTGTTTACTGCATCTTCAGCGATATCAATTTTATTAAATGGAGCACCGACATCAACAGAAACAGAATTTCTGAACTCCCTGTATTCAACATCTAATCCATCAAGAGCATCTTTAATGCCGCTGTCCTTCAGGATTTTTTCATAGGAGCCGATGGCAGGACTGTCGGATATTTGAGGTTTGGCCCCCTTTCCAAGCACATATTCAACTACAGCTTTAATAATGAAAGGGTGGGTGACAATAGCTTTATCAGGTGGAGCCGCGGCAAGCAGGTTTGGTTTTATAACTACCAGTGTGTGCTTTTGTATGGAGGCCCCTATCAAAGCGTCCATAAGTTCATAGATGACAGGCTTTAAAACAGTATAGTCGTATCCTGCTTTTCTGATAATTACTTTGGACATAGAGTGTATATTAGCAAATTCAACTTTTGAATATTAGACAATCACAGCTGTTTGATGGTATTTTAATTTCATGAAAGCCGCTTTTTATCAATTTAATCCAGTGTTCGCTGAGAAAGAAAACAATTTAAATAAGATTGTTGAAGTTGTCAGGCAGTCGGATGCAGAGCTTCTTGTACTCCCAGAGTTTTTTGCAACCGGATATCAATTTATCTCAGCTTATGAGGTGGCTGAACTTTCAGAACCTGTGCCAAATGGACTCACTACCGAAACTATTTCGAAGCTGTCGCGTGAAAAAGGAATCTATATTGTTGCGGGCTTGCCTGAGAGGGATGGTGAAAGATTTTATAACTCGGCAATATTATCGGGTCCTGACGGATTCATAGGATTGTATCGCAAAACGCATCTGTTTTTCGAAGAGACTTTGTATTTTACGCCTGGAGATACGGGATTCAAAGTGTGGGATACTCCGGTAGGCCGGATCGGAATAATGATCTGTTTTGACTGGTTTTTCCCTGAATCTATGAGATCACTTGCACTTTCAGGCGCTGAGGTTGTTGCTCATCCTTCAAACCTTGTACTTCCTTTTTGCCCTGATGCGATGCCGGTCAGATGTCTTGAGAATAGAGTATTTGCCATAACTGCTAACAGGATCGGTACAGAGAGTAGAAAAGCAGATCAGACACTGACGTTTATTGGTAAAAGTGAGATTGTTTCGCCCAAAGGAGAAATTTTAATCAGGGCATCTGATGATTCAGAGGCAATTATGATTGCTGATATAGATCCTGCACAGGCAAATGATAAGAAATTGAATCCCTATAATGATGTCTTGAAAGATATAAGACAGGAGCATTATAAAAGAAGTTTGGAATGAGCAGTAGCTTTTATGAATCGTATTTTATAATGTTTTTTACTGCTTCTCATTCATGAGATACTTTGCAACTACTGCTTCAAGAGAACAGGGCGCTGGTTTGCCCTGATTCAGCAGGGCTAAAGCCTCTATATCTGACTTCCATGCCGTATTGCCCGGAGCAAGAAAACAGATACTGTCAGGCTCGTGAGAGGTGATAAGTTTGTTGTTTTTCAGATAATAATAATCTTTACTTGTCTCAACAGGGTAGGCATGCATGGCTGGCGGGATATCACTCGGCTTGAACCAGAGTTTAATTTCCCGTTCTGCTTCCTCATTCGTAGCAGATGTGTGAATGAGATTGTCCATGCGCTCACCGGCCACATTTCCTTTATCATCTTTGAGAGGGACAACTGTGCCAAGTGCACGGATACATCCCGGTTTTTGTTCGCGTGCGATATGCGGGTTTGTTGGACCAGCAATATTTCGAATTTTCTGCACTGCATCCGGACCCTGATACACAAGTGCTATTACTCTATGTTTCCCTGATTCATCCGGATAATGAATTTGTCCCCTGATGTAATTTATGAGTGAGGGGAAAAAAAATTTTCCGCGATGTTCGGCATAATGTTCATCAGCAAGTATTTTACTGACATAAACGATCTTTGATCCGGCGAAGCGCAAATCTGTATGAAATTCGGAAAGTTGGGAAAGCACATAACCGGTCAGTGAATTTTTAAGTGCGTCAGGCTTAATAAGCACAAGCGTTTGTTCTCGTTCTTTTTTATCCATACGATTTTACCTTTCTCAAAATCCGTTACAGGGGACCATGACAATAAATTTTGTAATGTTGGAATCCAATTTTAAGTTTCCAACTTTTTCAACAGATCACGTACTGCTTCTGCTGAATTGTGCAGAGACTTTTTTTCTTCTGCGGAAAGCTCAAGTTCTATAATCTCCTTCAGTCCCCCGGAATCAAGTCTGACAGGTACACCGATATAAACCCCTGTTATTCCATATTCACCATTCATATATACTGAACATGGAAGAGGATCATTCTTTATTCCAAAAATTGTTTTTATCATCTCGACAGATGAAGCTGCCGGAGCGTAATAAGCGCTGCCGGTTTTCAGATAACTGACAATCTCTGCCCCACCATTTTTGGTGCGCTCAATAATCTGTTGAATCTTTGATTCAGGCAAAACCTCTGTAATTGCTTTTTCTTCTACGGTTGTCAAACGTGTTATCGGCAGCATTAAGTCACCATGACCACCCAGCACCATAGCCTTTATGTCGGATGGTTGTGTGCCTGTTTCCATGGCGATAAAACTCCTCATCCGGGATGTATCCAGTACTCCGCCCATACCTAATACCCTTTCACGTGGGAAACCTGTGACTCGCTGAGTGACCTGAGCCATTGTGTCCATCGGGTTGGTAACAACAATGATAATACTGTCAGGGGAAGTTGCTGCAATGTTTTCAGCCACCTGTTGTATGATTTTTGCATTAGCATATAAAAGATCATCCCTGCTCATGCCGGGTTTTCTGGCGAGACCGGCTGTTATAACAACTATATCTGAATCAGATGTATCATCATAGCTGTTTGTGCCGATAACATTTGCGCCGGAGTTCCATACGGGGCATGCTTCGAGGATGTCCAGTGCCTTGCCCTGAGGTATCCCTTCAATTATATCGATAAGCACTACATCTGCGAGGTCATTTTCAGCTATAAGCTGTGCAGTTGTAGTTCCTACATGGCCTGAACCTACTACTGTGATCTTTTTTCGCATGTTTTTATTGTGTTTCATTGAACGGAGTATCATTATAGCCAAGAGAGGTAAAATTGACAAGGAAGAAAGATGACGAGGCTGAAAGCACTAATCAAACCTTTTCATCATCATAAATATTCACAAGTCCTTCGTATTTTTCTCCAAATATTTCTTTCAGCCTGGGATTAAATCTTCTTAATATTTTGAGCATATAAATGTCATGACGCAAATAGTCTTCGGCATTCATAACAAATACTTCATTCATGCTCCATATCGCCTCTGTATGTTCGTCATTTATTTTGCCGATTAGAGCTTCTCGTGAGTCGGTAACGAGAGTAAAACCTCTAACGCCTTTTTCAGCATATATAGTATCGTTGACCGGGTGCTGATAAATCTGCCCGATTTTTATATTCGTAGCTCCGTAATGAACAATAGCTATCTTAGCCTGCTGCTCAAGGGCCTCATGCAATGTATTTATAGTACGGGACAATTCATCTGGCCAGGTTAATAGAAGAATTGTGTTACGGGCTGTTTTTATCATTCTTTGGGCCCTGACCATCATATCATCATAACTGTTTATGTGCCATGTATAACTTGCATTTATGCCGACTTTGAACCCCTTGAGAGCGTTACTCACAACCTGCAGATTGTCTTCCACGGTTAATCTGAAGTTCTGTACGAATTCATCAGGTGATAGAGGAATAAATAATTTTGAATTCTTGCTGTGAATCGATTGAATAGTGTTTCTGTTTTCGAGTTTCCTGATCACTTCGTATATTTTTGAGGAAGGAATGCCTGAGTTTTTTGCAATTTCATAAGCTGTTAAAGGGTTTTCCTTTAAAAGAGCTGTGTAAGCCTTTGCTTCATAATTCGTGAATCCGAGCCGCGCAAGCTTTGAAACTGCAGTATCCATAGCACTATTAACTACCACGGTAGTTAATAATTGTCAAGTAAATTATTGGATTTGTATCGAAACTCTGAAGAAGATAATTAACGTATTGTAATTTAATTACCAAACACGTTAATAATACAGCCTAAAATCAACATTCTATTCCAGCATACTCGTTTTCCATGTATTCCAACATCCTGTCAGGATCACAGGCAAAGCATACATCAATCCCCTGAATAATCTGCATATCCTCACATAACATATATGCTCTTTTAAGTTCGTGATCCTTAATTCTGTTAATTACGAGATCCTTTGGTTTGATAAAGGTTTTTCCGCAGGTCATACATAACCAGATGAAGCTGTCTTCTGCTTGCTCTATACAGGAGCTGCAAACATAAACAGTAGTTCCCTGCATAATTTCTACGTGAGATTGTGTATATATTTCATTGCAGATATTACATTTACCGACGGAATCCATAGTTGCCCTCCGTTTTTCAATATAATTTTTTTGCCTCATAGTTCTTTATCGGAACATATTATTCATACCTTAAACAACAGGAGAAACCGGCATACAATAACTTGTTACATAAGCGGTTATGAATGAAAAGATACGAGTTGCATTTGGATAAAAACCTTATGTAAAATAAGCCGTTAGCATAGTAAATATTGTAATTTCTCATTATGTCTCTTAAAAAAATCGAAAATAAGATTTTGTCAGGCAGACGTCTTACCCCTGAAGATGCAGCTGCATTATTTGACAGTGATGACATTTTTACAATGGGGCGGCTTGCTGGTCACGTTGCCAGGCAAAAAAATGGCAATAATGCGTATTTTATTCACAACCACCATATAAACCCTACAAATCTATGTGTCAATCGCTGTAAATTCTGTGCATTCAGCCGTTCCAAGGGAGATAAGGGTGCATATGAATTAACAATCAAGCAAATAATAAAAAAGCTTA
>CAZVHL010000063.1:2618-7872 GCA_964626925.1 uncultured Nitrospiraceae bacterium | reverse complement strand
TCCAGATGTAATTAAGAACCATTAATTTTTCAGAGTGTCGTGACCAGATTTCTCATAGAAAATCCTCTTAAATCCGGAGTGCCCTCTCCTTTGTATTGAATCATGAAATTATGTGATGCACCCATTCCCTGCGGCAGTATCAGTCCCTTAATCTTCGAGATTTCGGATAAATAGTCAGGATGATCCGAGTAAAGTTCTACTATTATCTCATCAATGCCGGATGCTGTAAGGAATGTGCCCTGGGGGCAGTAGCCCAGGGTCTTGAATCCCAGAGCATCTCCCCATATCTTTAATGATGAAAAATTTAGATGTGCTGTTATGTCCTGCTGACCGATATGCTGGTAAGGATTATCATTATACTGATGTTTGTAGTAACAGAGGAGAGTGCCTCCTGTTCTGTCTTCACTGTAATATTCTCTGGCCGTATATCCGTAATCGATTGTTAAAATAAATCCACTGAAAAGGATTGCTGCTATATCTTCAAGCCAGTTTTTTATTTCGATGTTTATTTCAGTCCTGTATCCCTTATTAAGAGTAATAGAAAAAAGATCAACATAATTTATGATCTCTTCAGAGCTGATATCCAGTTTTTTATCATTAAATTTGCCGTTGTCAAAATCAACATGGATTTCATTCAATCTGTCATTCATTTCTATGAGATGAACAGGAAATGAATCAAGCAGTTCATTCGAAAATACGCAGCCTTTAGTTGCCTTCAATTCTTTTAATGATCTGCACCATGTTACATTTCCTGCAAGACCTCCAAGAACTTTCCTTTGCTGTTTCTCCAGATGTACGCATGGCTCGACTATCGTATATTTTAATGATTGCAGGAATGCGGCAGTTTCACTTTCAGCTCTCGATAAATAGTCAATAATGTCTTTGCATAAATATCCCATGCCAGCGCCCATTTCGACTGCGTAAAATTCGGGTGGGGTATCCATGAATTTCCACATATACAGAAGCTGTTTTCCGATCATGGCTCCAAATATAGGATGCAGATGTGGGCTTGTATAAAAATCACCTTCGCGTCCTATTATGGTTTCAGGAGATGCATAATACCCGAGTTCCGGATAATATAGCGCCATATCCATAAAAGTTTCAAAAGTAATTGGCCCCTGTTCCCTGATCTTATCAATGATTATCTGTTCGAGAGTATCCATAACCTGCAATATTATACAGTATCAATGGCGTTCAACTTTTTGGAATTTACTTTGTGTTTGAGGGGGGTAATAAATAGGTCAGAAATTCTTCCCGGACCACATGTCCTCTGTGAATCTGACAGCCTTGTTCCTGCCGCGTTCCTTGGCTTTATAAAGCGAGACATCGGCAAACTTTATTGCCTGCCAGAAACTTTTGGTGTCTCCGGGAAATTCGCTTATGCCCAGGCTTATTGTTTTTTGTATAGAACCATCAGGTATTTTTACTTTTAACTTCTCGATAGTTTCCCTGATCTTTTCAGCTATTTTAAATGACTCCCCGTCGTCGACATCCAGCAGAATAATAAGGAATTCCTCTCCTCCGAATCGAATCACCAGGTCTGATGACCGTAAACATTTTTTAATGCTGTTTGCCGTTTCTTTAAGCACGGTATCGCCAACATTATGTCCATGTGAGTCGTTAACCTGCTTGAAGTAATCAAGGTCACACATTATAAGCCCTACGGTTTGTTCTCTCCTCTTCGCACCACCTACAAGAGTTTCGGTATATTCCTGAAGGAATCTTCTGTTATAGAGACCGGTCAGCGGATCTTTCAGTGCAGATTCTTTCAGTGTGTTCATCAGCCTTTTTGCTTCAATAACAGAGAGTGATTCCTTGATGTACTGCTCCGCCTTGAATAGCTGTTTGCTCATTTCTCCGATACTTTTATCTTCTTCAAGGAGGAACTGAACAACACCGCCTGTTTTTCCACTGATGATCATTGGAATACATAGATGTGTTCTGTTCATGTCGGGTTTAAACAGTTTGCAAATTTCGGGATAAGTCATGGAAGATATTTCATGCCCTGTCTTTGTTACTTTGCATAGTTCACAGTTGTCCAGGATCGCTTCATTGCAGAATATCTCTTTCTCATTGAGGATTAGAGGGTACACAGGCTTCATTTTACCATTACTGTGCGAAACCTCATATATGATAAATTCATTAAGTCCGCATTTTTCACGAAAGGCCTTTCCCAGACGGGAGTATACATCTTCCAGGTTGTCATCTTCTTCAATAACTTTCTTAAAGGTTACGATGTCATATATTTCTCTTGTTAGTTTATTAAAGTCCCGCGTGAGGATTCCTACTTCATCTTTCGATCTGATGGATATTTTTTTTGATAAATCAACCTTGCCTGCCCCAAGCGACTTTATCTGCTCAATTATGGATTTTATCGGCAATGCAAGCGACCTTGTGATCGTAAGAGTAAAAATAAAAAGGAGTGCCGTTGAAATGATAAGTACTCCTATGTAAATGTAAAATGTAATATTAAGCGTATTGCCCAGACTCTGATAGTTATTCGAATAAAGTCCTTTAAATTTACCCAGATATTCATTAGACAGACCGATCATTTGCGAAAGGAATTGTCCGTATTCATTTATCTTCTCTTCCAGCAGCGCATTACCGGTGTTCATTGCCATTTTTTCAAAATCAGCTATTTCTGACAGTGTTGAACTTATCTGTACGATCAGCGGCCTCATATCATCAACATATCTTTTTACTTCAGGAATGACCGCTATCGGCGGAACATCAAAGCTTTCTATCATTTGAGTTGTTTCTCTGTTAACGTGGGTAAGCAGGCCTCCTGTCTCAAGTACAGATACAAATGACTGTACATCTTTTATTTTTGCTCTGGAAGAATTAATCTTTTGATCAATAAGACCGGCCTCTGTGATATGTCTTATTTTTACCATGTCTATATTCAGATTTTGTAGCTTAACAGTAATTTTCTGGATTGCTCTGTCCAGAGGGACAAGCTGATTAATGATTATGCCGGTTTTATTGTTGACATCCACACTGGCCGTCATATTTATGGCAAACATTACAATGAACCAGAAGAGAACGCCGAAAGAAAACAGCATAAACTTCTTATTTATTGGCAAATCAACAAATGAGATGAATCTTAATATTTTTTGTGCGATTGATTTTAAGGATGCCAGGAATGAGATTTCTTCCCTCTTAAATGTATGTTTGCCTTCGGCTAATTGTTCTGTCTCAAATGTATATTTGCTTTCGGCTAATTGTTCTGTCTCAAATGTATGTTGGTCTTCGGCTAATTGCTCAGTTTTATTGATATTACTCATTAGAGTCCTCAGTTAAATTGATTGCCCCAAATTTTCATCGATATCCTGTTTAGTTCCCATGTTTGTCTCATATGTCTATCTATATGAATATATTCGGAATAATTAGGAATTCACTTTAATCGGATTTTGATTAGGGGTTTGTCCTTTAGTGAGAGACCTTTGACGCATCTATGTAATGGAGGTCAGATGTCGGTTATTGGGGCCCTGCTAATGAAGTAATAAAGGGGTTATTTGACTTCCAGCATCCTGTCGAGAGCCTTCTTTGCCGGAATCCTGATCGCCTCGGGCACCTTTACTTTATGAGATTCTGATTCAATACAGCGCAGTACACTTTTCAGCGTGGTCTTTTTCATATTAGGGCATATCATGTCCTTTCTGAGGGGGTAAAACGCCTTGTCAGGATTGTCCTTTCTGAGGTTGTAAAGAAGGCCCGTTTCGGTTCCTATTATAAATTCTCTGGCACTGGATGACTTTGCAAATCTTAACATGCCTGATGTGCTTGTAACATGATCGGCCTTATCAAGCACTTCCATTCTGCATTCAGGATGCGCGAGAACTAGTGCATCAGGATATTTTTTTCTTGCATTGATAACATCATCTTCTGTTACCCTGTCGTGAACATGGCAGAAGCCATCCCATGAAATTACTTGTGTTTCAGTGTTTTTAGCAATCCATGCTGAAAGGTTTTTGTCGGGAACGCAAATAACTTTATCAGTTTTGAGCGATTCCACTATTTTAACTCCGTTTGCAGAAGTACAGCAGATATCGCTTTCAGCTTTTACATCTGCGGTAGTGTTTACGTACGTTACTACAGGCGCACCCGGGTGGAGTTTCCTGATATCATTTAATGTGAAATTTGCCGGATAGTTATACCCCCCCTCATATTCATAACCGGGGAAGCTTGTTCTTGTAGATCGTTTTCCTCCGACAGTTATCATGTCAGCCATTGGACAGCATGCTTCGATCTCCGGCAGCAGGACGACTTTTTCCGGTGAAAGAATAGACGCACTCTCAGCCATGAAATTTACACCGCAAAAAACGATAATATCACAATCAATGGAAGCCGCAATCCGGGAAAGTTCCAGAGAATCACCTGCGTGATCAGCTATATCCTGAACTTCTTCCCGCTGATAGTTGTGCGCAAGAATAATAGCGTTCTTTTTTTCCTTAAGGGTAAGGATTTTTTCACGTAAGATTTCTGTATCAGTCATGAAGGCATTATTTTAGATGTTTTCCTGAAAATATGAAAGTTTTTAAAACTTGTCTGGATGAGAGAAATTAGTATATACAACTGTACCGTCGTCATACGTAAATTTATATATTCGGGACGGCCTGCTGTCGGATTCGTTATTGTGATTCGATATAACGTTTTTGACAAATTTTCTTGTCTCGGGAAATGAAGGGATACCACCGGATTTTTCTACAGTTGATGGACCCGCGTTGTAAGCTGCGACCGCAAGTTCCAGATCACCGCTGAACCTGTTCAGAAGAAGTCGTAAATATTTTGTCCCAGCTTCGATATTCTGCTCAGGGTCAAAAGGGTTTTTTATCTGCATGTCATCTGCTGTTGAAGGCATAAGCTGCATTAACCCCATAGCGCCTTTTCTTGAAACAGCATTGACATCCCAGTCTGATTCTGCCGAGATCAATGCCTTTATAATGGATGGCTCGATGTCATATTTTAGCGATTTAATTTGAATGATCTGATCATACTTGCTATCTAAACCTTGCTGTGATGTGGTCATGATCTTTTTGTAATCCTTGTTAGTTGGAATGTTGGTAAAATGCATTATGCCTTCGTTATCCACAAACTTATAAATATCTGCATAAGATGAAGGACTGAACGCACCAAGCAGTATAACTATCCCAATTAAAGTGATTTTCTTCATTTTTTCAATATAACATTCATTCATTGATATATCAAATAAAATTACACTTACTTGAGCGGTTCATTGTTGCCTGTTAATCGG
>CAZVHL010000063.1:0-2518 GCA_964626925.1 uncultured Nitrospiraceae bacterium | reverse complement strand
TGCTTTAATATATTTATGAATAATGCAGGCTAAATTGTTTAAGAATATCCGTATGCTATAATTGAATTTCTGAATTTATCGAGATTAATCGGAGAATTATGAACAAATTTATTGTTGCGATTGTCGGCAGGCCGAATGTGGGGAAATCAACGTTATTCAATCGGATAGCTAAAAAAAGACATGCGGTTATAGAGGATGTTCCGGGTATAACGAGAGACAGACTTTATGGAGATGCTGTATGGGATGACAGGCATTTTATAATTGTAGATACCGGTGGTTTTCAGAAGGAGGTCGAAGCCAATGTGAAAAGTAAGGGGCAACCTGTACTGGAGCATAACAAGAAATTTCTGGAAGAAGTAATAAAACAGGTATTCACTGCGGTGGAAGAGGCGGATATTGTTATCATGATGATGGATGCAGAAAACGGACTCCTGCCGATGGATTATGAACTGATAAGCCACTTAAGAAGGCATGAAAAAAAAATCTTTTACGCAGTTAATAAAATTGATGGACCCAAAAAGGAAAGTACGCTTCTGAATGATTTTTATTCCCTTGGGGTTGACCTGTTTGCTGTTTCTGCGCTAAATGGGTATGGATTTGAAAATCTTATGGAGCAGATTGTTGCCATACTGCCTGAAGGTGCGGAAGAAAAATCAGAGTATCCCAAAATTGCAATAGTAGGAAGGCCAAATGTGGGCAAGTCAACTCTTGTAAATGCTCTGTTGAGCAGTGAAAGAATGATAGTAAGCTCGATTCCGGGGACTACCAGAGACGCGGTAGATTCAGTATGCTCGTACTATAAAAAGAAGTATGTTCTGGTAGACACTGCCGGAATACGAAGAAAAGGCAAAATGGCAAAGACTGTTGAAAGATATTCATTTATGAGAACACTGAGGAATATTGAGGATTGTGATGTTGCTCTGATAGTCTTTGATGCTGAGGAAGGGATTGTTGAACTTGACCAGAGAATTGCCGGCCTGGTGCATTCTGCCCAAAAAGGGGTTGCTATATTATTAAATAAATGGGACCTCGTTGATAAGAGCGCCCCTTCTCTGGATATAGACAAGATTAAAAGAATGGTTTACCAGAAATTATGGTTTATGAAGTATGCGCCTGTTCTGACGATCTCAGCACTGAGCAAAAAGAGGATCACAAATCTATTTCCAATTGTAGACCGGATCATTGCTGAAAGTTCGAGAAGGATTAATACTCAAACGATGAATGAGTTTCTCAGGAAGACGATTTCAATAAAGGAGCCGCCGATATATCGCGGGAGAAGAGTAAAGATATACTATATTACTCAAGTCAAAACCAATCCTCCGGGTTTCGTGATATTCACAAATCAAAAAGAAGGCATAAAAGAACAGTACCTTAAATTTCTTGAAGGTCAATTGCGATTATTTATGCCCTTTGAAGGCGTTCCTGTAAAGTTTTATGTCAGGCAGAGGAAACGATAACATTTACATTTATTTCGTAGTGTTGACCAGACGTAATTATTAAAGGGAAAAAAGTTCTTGGCCGATTAATGAAATATGATTTATTTGATTAAATCTTTTGGCAATAGTGTTGCATCTTTTTTCAGGGATGAATGTCATCATTTGGCCGCATCCATGACGTATTTCCTTATTGTATGTCTGGTTCCACTGGGACTTCTTGTGGTCTCTCTGTTTGGGCATGTTCTTGGCGAGAACCAGGAGCTTTACAATTATCTCCTGTCAAAATTAACTGGTTTTTTCCCGACTGTTACATCAGAGATTACGAATGAACTTAGCAATCTGATTTCGTATAAAGGCATCAGTGTAATAACATTTTTCATCTATGGTTTTTTTGCGCTGCAGCTTTTTTATTCAGCGGAACATGCTATGGATGTAATATTCAAGGTGCCCAAGAAGAGACATTTTCTGTTATCGCTGTTATGGACATTATTAATTGTTACTCTTGTTATTGTTTTCTGGCTGGTTTCTTTTACCGTGAGTTCAGTGGCAACTGTTCTCAGGCATTTTCCTGTTACGATATTCGATTTAGGAATAAAAAACACCGCTTCTGTCCTACTTGCTTATGTGGCGCCTTTTACTCTGATCCTGCTAACCTTTACCGCGGTGTACAAGATAGTCCCTCATGTTAATATTCGTTTGAAAAATGCTTTTTACGGGGCGCTTCTTTTTACTGTTTTATGGGAAATTGCTAAACATACTTTCACATGGCTTGTGCGACATGTATCATATATTGGAACAATATATGGTTCGCTCACCACCTTTATTTTATTCCTCTTATGGATGTATTATTTATCATGTATATTCCTCCTGGGTGGGGAATTTGTAAATAATTTAAACAAAAGGAAATAATGCAGGAGTTAATCGGCAAAGAGGTTGAGGTTTCTGCCAACGATATAATTTACAGAGGTGTGTTAGTTGAGCTTGGAGAGACAGATGTGCACCTTCGTGCTGAGACAGGATATATTATTATACCAATGGATAGTGTTTTGGAGATTAAGGCAGCGAATTAGTTTTATAAGATG
>CAZVHL010000062.1:1639-7972 GCA_964626925.1 uncultured Nitrospiraceae bacterium | reverse complement strand
GTAAGGGTATTGCACCACCTAAAGAATTCTCACGTCCTGAAGTGGCTAATATTCTGATTAATTATTATCAGGGTCTTGAAAAGAGTTCTGAAAAGAGTCTTTAAACAATAAATGTATGTCTTATTAAAGGCAATTAACAAAGACTTATTTTAAGTCTAATAAATCCGAAGATATTTTGGAAAGGAGGAAGTAAAATGCCAAGTTTTGTAATCGCGGAAAAATGTGACGGTTGTAAGGCTCAGGACAAGACTGCATGTCAGTATATCTGTCCTAATGACCTCATGGCTCTTAATAGAGACCTCATGAAGGCTTACAATCAGGAGCCCGAGCAGTGCTGGGAATGTTACAACTGTGTAAAGATCTGCCCGACGCAGGCGATCGAGGTCAGGGGCTATGCAGATTTTGTTCCACTCGGTGCAGCCGTAATCCCTTTAAGGGGTACAGATTCAATTATGTGGACGGTCAAGTTCAGAAACGGTGTACTCAAGAGATTTAAGTTCCCTATCAGGACAACAGCTGAAGATTCAATAGATTGCTATGCCGGCAAACCGGAAGCAGACATGTCAAAGATAAAAGAGCCTGGGTTCTTTAATTACGAAGCCAGAAAAGAATAAAAAAAGGAGGTTAGACGATGGAAAAGGAAACTTGTAATTTTTCGTATTGTGCAAAGCCAGAAATTGTTGAAGTTGACACTGACCTGCTTCTTATTGGCGGTGGCATGGCATGCTGCGGTTCAGCGTATGAAGCAACAAGATGGGCAGCAAAAAACAATTTAAAAGTTACAATGGTTGATAAAGCTGCAACAGACAGAAGCGGCGCAGTTGCTCAGGGGCTGTCAGCGATCAATACATACATTGGTGAAAACAAACTTGAAGACTATGTAAGGTATGTGAGAGCAGACCTTATGGGTATCACAAGGGATGACCTTGTTTATGACCTCGGCAGACACGTTGATGACAGCGTGCATATGTTCGAGGAGTGGGGACTTCCGATCTGGAAAAAGGGAGACGACGGATTCTCCCTTGACGGCCATCAGGCAAGTGCAGCAGGAAAGAAATCATTAAGAGAAGGCGGTACACCATGCAGAACAGGTAAATGGCAGATCATGATCAATGGTGAATCTTACAAGGCGATCGTTGCAGAAGCTGCAAAGAAGGCCCTTGAGGAAAACAGGACAGCCACTGGCGTTGAGCAGAACCACTTTGAGAGGGTATTTATCGTAAGACTTTTCAAAGATACCAATGATCCTAACAGGGTTGCAGCAGCAGTTGGTTTCAGCGTAAGAGAAAACAAAATGTATATCTTCAGGGCCAAGGCAATGATCAATGCCGCTGGCGGTGCAGTTAACTGCTTCAGGCCAAGGTCTACAAAAGAAGGCCAGGGCAGGGCGTGGTATCCTGTTTGGAACGCAGGTTCAGGGTATGCCCTTGGCATGCAGGCCGGTGCAGAACTGACCCTGATGGAAAACAGGTTCGTGCCTGCACGTTTTAAAGATGGATACGGTCCTGTTGGCGCATGGTTCCTCTTCTTTAAGGCAAAAGCAACAAACAGTAAAGGTGAAGATTACTGTGTAAATGAGGAATACCTCGCTGACGCCAGAAAGAAATATGGCAAGTATGTTGACAAGATGGGGACTGCGATCAGAAACCATCTTATGATGCAGGATATGAAGGCAGGCAACGGCCCGATCATCATGAGGACCGATCAGGCAATGGATGTCATTAACAAGACATTTGTCGAAAAGCTTGGTGAGAAGGAAGCCAAAAAGAAGGTTAAACACTTAGAGGCAGAGGCATGGGAGGACTTCCTTGATATGAGTATCGGGCAGGCAGGTCTCTGGGCAGCAAAGGATATTGACCCTGCTAAATCCCCTTCTGAGATTATGCCGACAGAGCCATACATCCTTGGTTCACATGCAGGCTGCGCAGGATTCTGGTGTTCAGGCCCTGGCGACATTGAGGGCACTCCGGATGACTGGCACTGGGGTTACAACAGGATGTCCACAGTACCGGGCCTTTTCATGGCAGGTGACATCTGTGGTGCATCCGGACACAAGTTCTCCTCAGGTTCTCATGCCGAGGGCAGAATGGCTGCAAAGGCCGCGATAGCCTTTATCCTTGATAATCCGGATTACTCACCGGCTACAAGGAAAACTTCTGATGAGATGGCTGCTGAAATTTATCTGCCGTATGAAATATATGAGCAGCACAAGACCTACTCAACAGATCCTGACTTAAATCCTTTCTACATTAAACCGGACATGCTCCAGGCAAGACTCCAGAAGATTGCTGATGAGTACTTCGGCGGTATCTCAACATGGTACATGACATCAAAGACCATGCTTGATGAAGGATTAAAACAGCTCGGAGTGCTGAAAGAGGATTCTGGTAAGCTGGGAGCAGCCGACCTGCATGAGCTGATGAGATGCTGGGAAAACTATCACAGAATTCTCTCCCTTGAGGCACATGCACGGCATATGCTCTACAGAGAAGAATCCAGATACCCCGGCTACTACTACAGAGGCGACCATGACTTCATTGATGATGAAAACTGGAAAGTATTCACATGCTCCAAGTACGACATGGAAACAGGCGAGTTCACAATGTCCAAGAGGGATCACGTAAACGTTTTCCCTGACTGAGCCAAATCAAAATATTCTCCGGGTGCCGTTATCGGCACCCGGAGAGTTATTTAAGTTATTAAATCATTAAAATTTCTAATGATTTCCCGTACAGAAACTGTTGTCAAAATTTAGACATTTGTAGTAAGGTATTACGCTCGTCCAATTTGATAACTTAAATAACTCTGTTGAAATGGAGGCATAGAATGTCAGAACACGAAACTAATGTACTAATAATAGGCGGCGGCATTAGCGGTCTTACCACTGCAGTAGAGACAGCAGAGGCTGGATATACTGCTACGATATTGGAGAATACGCCTTACCTCGGAGGTAGGGTTAGCAAAATGAACAAGTATTTTCCAAAGCTCTGCCCCCCGGCATGCGGACTTGAAATTAATTACCGAAGGATCAAGTTCAACCCTGATGTCTCTTTTTATACCCTTGCAAATGTGGAAAACATTTCGGGTCAGCCCGGCAGTTATGAGGTAACCGTGAAATTAAGCCCCCGTTATATAAATGACAAATGTACTGCATGCAATGCATGTACTGAGGCATGCCCTGTTGAAGTTCCCAATGATTTTAATGCAGGTCTTGACAAGAGAAAGGCTGCCTATATTCCTAACGGGCAGTCATTCCCGGTCCAATATGCAATAGATGAAGCAGCCTGTAAAAAAGGGGATTGTAAAAAGTGTGAAGAAGCATGCAAGTATGATGCAATTGACCTGAAAATGCAGCCTGAAACATTAAAGATAAAAGCTGGCTCAATCGTACTTGCAACTGGCTGGAAACCGTATGATGCCAAAAAAATAGACAATCTGGGGTTCGGAACAAGCCCGAATATTATCACAAATGCAATTATGGAAAGGCTGGCTTCAGGAAATGGTCCGACACAGGGCAAAATCACAAGGCCGTCTGACGGCAAAGAGGCAAAGAGGGTTGCCTTTGTACAGTGTGCGGGATCGCGTGATGAAAATCACCTGGCCTTTTGCTCGGCTGTTTGCTGTATGGCATCACTTAAACAGGCAACATATGTAAGGGAGCAGTATCCTGATTCTGAAGTACAGATATTTTATATAGATATCAGAACCCCGGGGACTTCATATGAGAAGTTTTTAAATAAGGTACAGGAAGATGAGAAAATCAAACTTATAAAAGGCAAAGTTGCAAAGGTATATGAGGATGCTTCATCCGGGGATATCATTGTTGAAGCTGAGGATATCCTGGCTGGCAGCAAGATCAAAGTGCCTGTTGATTTGTGTGTGCTTGCAACAGGCATGCAACCAATGATATCAGATTTGAAGTTGCCGTCTGACATTAAAATTAATGAAAACGGTTTTGCAGTAATTGGTAAAGACCAGAAAGGCATTTATGCTGTTGGCTGTGCCAAAGACCCCGTTGATGTAGCAAAATCAGTTCAGGGAGCAACAGGGGCAGCGCTTAAAGCTATTCAGACAGTAGGAGGAAAATCCTGATGGAAAAGAAAGTTGGAGTTTATATTTGTAAAGGCTGTGGAATAGCGGATACAGTTGAAATAGAAAAACTTGAAGAAGTAGCAACAAAAGAAATGAAGGCAGCTGTATGCAAAACTCATGATGCGTTTTGCGGTTCTGAAGGACTGAATATCATTAAGGGTGATATTAGTGGTGAGGGTATTAACACCATAGTTGTTGCTGCATGTTCACCACGCGTCAAGTACAAGGAATTTAACTTGTCCGGAAATGTTGTTGAAAGGGCGAACATTAGAGAATTTGTTGCATGGACACAGGAGCCCAAGACAGAAGAGACACAGGCACTGGCTGAAGACTATATCAGGATGGGTGTTACTAAAGCCATCAATACGAATCTTCCTGAACCATTCTTGCTTGATGAGCTTGATAAATCCGTACTTGTAGTTGGCGGGGGAATATCAGGTATGACATCCGCCCTTGGTGTAGCTGACGCTGGTTATAATGTCCATCTTGTTGAGAAGCAGGGCGAACTGGGTGGCTGGGCCAGGAAGATGCACAAACAGCTTCCTCAGAGCTATCCATTTGAATCGCTGGAGACTAATACGATAAATGATACTATCAACAAGGTATCATCCCATTCAAAAATCAAGGTTTATACTTCCTCAGAGATAGAAAAAATAGCTGGCGTACCCGGCATGTATGATGTATCCATTAAGACTAATGGTAGTTCGGAGCAGGTTAAGGCAGGCTCGGTAATCCTGGCAGCAGGCTGGAAGCAATATGATCCGAACAAACTTGATCATCTCGGATATGGCAAGCCAAATGTGATTACCAATGTTCAGATGGAGGAGATAGCTTCAAGCGGAAAGATAACCCGGCCATCTGATAATAAGGAAGCCAAAAGAGTTGCGTTTATACAGTGTGCTGGTTCAAGAGACTCAAACCACCTGCCGTACTGTTCATCATACTGCTGTCTGACATCTTTGAAACAGGCGGCATACGTAAGAGAAAAGAATCCGGATGCATTGGCCTATATAATTTATAAGGATATGCGTACTCCGGGCCAATATGAACTGTTCTATAAAAAGATGCAGGATGATCCCGGTGTGATGCTTACAAAAGGCGAGATTGTATCGGTTGATGAAGGATCAAACGGTAACCTTGAGATTACTATCAAAGATTCTTTGCTTGGTGAGAGCATTAAGCTGGAAGCTGATATGGTAGTTCTTGCTACCGGCATGGTTCCTAATACAAAAATAGAGCCTGAGTTACTGGTAGAATGGAAAAAGAAATTTGATGAAGAGCTTACTGCTTCGGGTGGCAAGCCTGATCCAAAGGCACCGCTGGAGCCGCATAAAGTTCCTAACATACTTAAACTTGAATACAAGCAGGGCCCTGAAATTCCTGGAATTGATGAAGCATATGGATTTGCTGATTCAAACTACATCTGTTTTCAATATGAAACACAGAGGACCGGTATATACACAGCCGGTAGTATCAGGCAGCCGATGTATATGCTCGGGAGTATCGAAGATGCAATGGGTGCTGGTCTGAAGGCGATACAGTGTATAGAATCTACGGCAGTAGGACGTTCTGTTCATCCGAGAGGATGGGACCTGACTTATCCGGAGGTCAATTTACAGAAGTGTACATCATGCAAGAGATGTACAGAAGAATGTCCGTTTAGTGCTATTGAAGAAGATGAAAAGGGTACGCCTTTTCATAAGATGTCGCGTTGCCGCAGGTGCGGTACTTGTTTAGGGTCGTGTCCTGAAAGAGTTGTTAATTTTAAAGATTTCACCATACATATGATTTCATCGATGTTTAAATCAATGGATGTGCCGGATGAAGGTCTGAGACTTATAGGACTTGTTTGTGAAAATGATGCCTATCCTGCGCTGGATGCAGCCGCAATGAACCGTTCTAAATTTCCTCCTTCTATCAGGTTCGTTCCTGTCAGATGTCTCGGCAACCTTAATCTTGCATGGATTGCGGATGCACTTTCAAGAGGCATTGATGGCATGATCCTGCTGGGCTGCAAGTTTGGAGAAAATTACCAGTGTCATTTTGTGAAGGGTAGTGCACTGGCGGATGAAAGGCTTGGAAAACTTCAGGAGACACTTAGCAGACTGATGCTTGAACCTGAGAGGGTAAGACTGATTCAGCTTTCGATTCAGGAATATGACAAGCTTCCTCAGATTCTGAATGATTTTGCGGAAGAGTTGGACGAAATGGAGCCTAATCCATTTAAAGAATTCTAATTAG
>CAZVHL010000062.1:0-1539 GCA_964626925.1 uncultured Nitrospiraceae bacterium | reverse complement strand
TGGAGGTTTTAGATGGCTGATGCAACAGTAGTAAAACCTGATTTAGATTTTGTAAAAGCTGTTATTGCAGCCGGGGGCGAGTCCCTGAAAAAGTGTTATCAGTGCGCAACATGTTCGGTTGTCTGCAATGTAACGCCTGATGAAACCCCTTTTCCAAGAAAAGAAATGATCTGGGCCCAGTGGGGGCTGAAAGAAAAATTTATCGGTAATCCTGATGTCTGGCTTTGCTATCAGTGTAATGACTGCACTGCGTACTGTCCGAGAGGGGCAAAACCCGGAGAGGTCCTGGGTGCAATCAGGAAGCAGACAATACAGCAATACTCAGCTCCGGGTTTTATGGTGGATCTTGTCAATAAAAAGAGTTTTATGTTTTTCCTGTTCCTGATACCGGCTATAATTCTTGGCCTTATCGTTTCGGTGACCGGGAGCTGGTCTCCAGCGCTGGATCCTGAGAAAGGGATAGTGTTCTCAAATTTCATGAATATTCTTCCGATTCAGATCGCATTTACACCGGCACTTTTATTTGGTGTTGCTGTTGGAGCTCTGGGGCTTAAGAAGTTCTGGGCTGACATGAAGACAGCCAATGGTGTTGCATCAGGGGATTTGAAAGGAAGTGTAATAGACACAGTTAAAGATGTAATGAGTCACGACAGGTTTAAAAAGTGTGATGTCAGCGGAGACAGGTTCTTATCTCATTTTCTGGTCATGTACAGTTTTATTTCCCTTGGTATTGCTACCGGCCTTGGGGTTGTTTATATCGACTTTCTTGGCTTAGATTCACCTTTCAGCTTCGGATATGGAACCCCGATTAAAATATTCGGAAATTTAGGAGCTATTGCTCTTATTGCCGGCATTATCCTGATGATTAATAACAGGTTTAAGAATGCTGAAAAAGTTGGACTTGGCAGCTATTATGACTGGCTTTTAATAGGAACAATCGGCGCAGTAGGAATTTCCGGATTTCTGGCGCAGCTTTTAAGAATATCCGGTGTTGGATCACTTGCCTATATGACATATTTTGTTCATCTTGTAGCTGTATTTGCTCTTTTTGTATATCTTCCATATTCGAAACTTGCGCACATATTTTACAGAGGTGCTGCCCTGGCTTTCCTGAAATATTCAGGAAGGGAATCAAAATCACAGGAACAATCGAGTATAACTCAGTCTGGATCTGAACCAAAACAGGAATCAGGTCAGGAATAATATCAATTGTATTCTTTAAACTTTAAACAAATTAAAGGGGGTAAAGTGTAATGAGTGGTACAATTTTATTTGCACTAATATGCGGCTCAGCAGGTGTTATATACGCACTGTTGACCGCAGGATGGATCACAAAGCAGGATGCTGGAAATGAGCGCATGCAGGAGATATCAAATGCAATTAAAGAAGGCGCAACAGCATTTCTTAAGCGTGAGTACAAGGCAGTTGCAATGGTAGCGGCAGTTTTGGTCGTCCTTTTATTCTTCCTGGGCAAATGGATTGCTTTCGGATTTATAATCGGAGTAGCCGGATCAGCGCTTGCAGGCTATATCGGGATGA
>CAZVHL010000061.1:5729-7974 GCA_964626925.1 uncultured Nitrospiraceae bacterium | reverse complement strand
CCTCAATAATTAATCCTCCAATAACCTGTTTTGACGCAAGATCAATAGCAACAGCTCCTCCCAGGGACTCTCCATAGGCAATAATCGTTTCCGGACTTATTTTCTTCTTATTGACCAGGTATCCGTACATTGCATCAGCATCAAGATACAGACCTTCTTCAGAGGGTTTTCCAGCGCTCAAACCATATCCACGGTAATCGTAAATGAGGATGTTTAAATCAAGTTTATTCAGGATTTTTATTTTTTCGAGACGGTGGCTGATATTTCCGCCATTGCCATGGCTGAACAGTATTGTAGCGCGCGGCATATCAGACGGAATAAACCAGCCGTTTAATTTAACTCCATCTGCTGTTGTTACATTTACATCTTCATAATCTAGTGCCACATCCTTTGGAGTAGCTTCAATAGATTTATACGGATGATAAAGGCTTTTTTGTTCAAGAAAACGGACGAAGAAAAAAAGGAGGATGAGGATAACAGGAATTGAAATAATGAATTTCATCTGGAAAAAGTGACACGCTGCAAAGTGCCTTCAATTTTTTCTAACCCATATTATTCACTTGGCAAAGCAGGTATCCCAAAAAAACGTTTTGGGAGCGGCTTTTACCGATCGGGTATACATATACACTATGTATAGTGAAAAGTTATATAGATGTGTTTCATATAAAGGCTTGTTGCCGTATTCAAACCGTTTTTTTGGGATACCTGCTTTGCCACGATATTCATGAATAATGCAGGCTAATTCTATGGAATCACCTTGTTCAGTGGATACTCGATTATTCCTTCAGCATTTACTGATTTTAATTTTGGAATAATATCACGAACAATTTTTTCATCAATAACTACCTCAAGGGCATACCAGCCGGTGTCCGAAAGTCCTGATACAGTCGGAGAGTGCAGAGATGACAAAAGGCTCATCACTCTTTTCAGGGACTTTTCAGGCACATTCATCTTAAGACCAACCTTTTCCTCTGCCGCAAGTGCACCCCTTAAAAGTAGAACTATGTTCTGCATCTTCAGCTTTTTCCACGAGTTCTTCCAGGCCTTCTTATTTGCGATAAACCGTGTGCTTGACTCCAGAATCGTCTCGATCACTCTCAGATTATTGGCCTTGAGTGATGATCCTGTCTCGGTCAATTCTACAATTGCATCAGCAAGGTGAGGCGGCTTCACTTCTGTAGCCCCCCATGAAAAATCTACTTTAGCTTTTATCCCTCTGGATTTGAGATATTTTTTTGTAAACCCAACAAGTTCAGTTGCTATCCTCTTTCCATTAAGATGCTCAACCTTTTTTATTTTGGAATCATTAGGCACCGCAATAACCCATCTCACCGGCCTTAGCCCGCCTTTAGCATAATTGAGTTCAGCCACTTCCTTAATGTCAGCACCCTGCTCAAGCACCCAGTCTTTCCCTGTTAATCCGGCATCCAGCACACCATCCTCCACGTACTTGGCCATTTCCTGTGCCCTGATCAGCATTGCTTCTATCTCAATATCATCAAAAACAGGGTAATAAGAACGGTCATTTACCGACACATTATATCCTGCCTTTTTAAACAATTTAAGTGTAGATTCCTGAAGGCTACCCTTAGGAAGACCAAGCCTTAATACCTTTTTCATTATTTATGCAATCTCCTTTTTATGCGATTCAACCTTTGTTGAATATATTACAGAGGAAGAGAGAAATAATTCAAATTTTATATCCTGCGCACTCTGACCGTATTTCCGTGAGCTTCAAGTCCTTCTACATCAGCAAAAGTTTCAACTGTACCCGCAAGATTCATGAAACCAGATTTCGAGGAACTAATCAGGCTCGTACGCTTTATAAAATCATAGACTCCAAGCGGAGATGAAAATCGGGCCGTACTGCTTGTCGGAAGTATGTGATTCGGACCGGCAGCATAATCACCAAGCGGCTCCGGAGTCCACTGTCCCAGAAATACAGCTCCGGCATTTTTTATTTCAGGTAAAATCGCTGAAGGTTTTTTGGTCATGATCTCAAGATGTTCAGGCGCTATCCGATTTGCTATTTCAACTGCTGAGACGAGGCTTTTCGTAATGATTATTGCGCCGTATTTGTTGGCAGACTTAAATGCTATATCCCTTCTCTTAAGATTCTTCAACTGTTTTTTCAGTTCAGCTTTAACCTCCCTTGCCAGCTTAACTGAATTTGTTATCAATACCGAAGAAGCCATCTCATCGTGCTCTGCCTGGCTTAATAAATCAGATGCAATAAACAAAGGAT
>CAZVHL010000061.1:0-5629 GCA_964626925.1 uncultured Nitrospiraceae bacterium | reverse complement strand
AAAGGATTGGCTGATCGATCAGCAATTATCAATATTTCGCTCGGACCGGCAACCATATCTATGCCTACTTCGCCAAACACCATCTTCTTTGCAACCGCGACAAAAATATTCCCGGGACCAACTATCTTGTCCACTTTCTTTATTGTTTTCGTGCCATAAGTCAGCGCAGCTATCGCCTGGGCTCCACCTATCCTGTACACCTCTTTAACACCAAGCAGCTTAATTGCTGCTGCAACATATCGGTTCAGTGTTCCGGAAGGAGTAGGCACACAAAGGGCAATTTCACTGACACCAGCCACCTGCGCGGGTATTACATTCATCAGGACGGTCGATGGATAAGCAGCCTTACCGCCCGGCACATACGCACCTACCCTTTCAAGAGGTCTGATTATCTGACCTGTCGTGATACCATTACTGGTAAATTTCCATGATTTTTCTCGCTGGCGTTCATGAAAAGATTTTATCCTTCTTGCAGATTCGTTCAGTGCCTTGAGAAATGGCTTCTCAACCTTCCCTGCGGCTACATCTATTTCTTCTGCATCAACCAGAAGCTTTTTCAGTTTTATTGAATCGAATTTCTTTGTATAGTTAATAACAGCCCGGTCACCATGTTTTCTCACATCAGCCAGTATCGTTCTTACGATTTTCTGAATATTGTCCTCATCAGCAGATAATGAGGCCCTCTTTTCTAACCGGGCTATAAATGTCTCTATCTTATTTTCATTTATTATTTTCATGCAATTCTCTAAACATACTTACATTATTCATAAATATCTTAAATCAAAGCAGGTATCCAAAAAAAACGGTTTGAATACGGCAATATGCATTTAAATAAAATACATCTATATAACTTATTGATGTACACAATGTGTCTGAAACCCGATCGGTAAAAGCCGCTCCCAAAACGTTTTTTTTGGATACCTGCTTTGATTGGTAAATCATATGGGCTACAGCATTTTACTACAGCCCGCCCTAACATTGCCATATTTTACAAGGCGGTTATTCTTTGACCCTTCTTATCTTTGCGCCAACGCGGATCAGTTTTTCCTCTATCCTCTCATATCCCCTGTCCAGATGATACACGCGGTCTATAACGGTCGTCCCCTGAGCTGCAAGACCGGCCAAAACAAGTGAGGCGCTTGCCCTTAAATCAGTGGCCATCACCGGAGCACCTTTCATTGACCTGCTACCTATTACTGTTGCTGTTGAGCCTTCTACCTGGATATCAGCGCCCATCCTTTTTAATTCAGCAACATGCATAAACCTGTTCTCAAAGATATTTTCTGTAATAAGGCTCGTTCCGTCAGAAATGGCCATCAATGCCATAAACTGTGCCTGCATGTCAGTAGGAAATCCCGGATAGGGCATAGTTTTAATGTCCTGAGCCACAGACCTGTCCGGACCTGTTACCGTAAATGTATCACCATCTACGGCAATCTCTGCGCCTGTTTCTCTCAGCTTGTTAACAACCGCATCAAGGCATTCAGGCTTTGCACCCGTTATTTTCATATCATCACCCATCATTGCACCTGCCACGAGAAAGGTACCGGTCTCTATTCTGTCAGGTATGACTCTGTAATCAAGGGGCTTGAGGCTGTTCACTCCAGTAATAGTTATGACACTTGTGCCAGCACCTTTTATGTCCGCACCCATCGAAATTAATGCATCGGCAAGATCAACAACTTCGGGTTCACAGGCCGCATTTTCCAGCAACGTCTCGCCTTCGGCAAGAGCGGCAGCCATCATAAGATTTTCTGTGCCTGTTACAGTAGGCATGTCAAATGAAATAGTGGCTCCCTTTAACCGTCTTGCTCTTGCATGTATATAACCTTCTGAAAGAGTAATTTCCGCACCCATCTTCTCGAGGCCCATTATGTGAAGATTTATTGGCCTGGCACCTATCGCACAGCCTCCTGGCAAAGAAACTATCGCTATACCTGTTCTCGCCAGTAACGGTCCAAGAACAAGCACAGATGCGCGCATAGTTTTAACAAAATCATATGGTGCTTCAACCGATTTTAATTTTTCTGTCTGCAGGATAACTCTGTCATTATCATGGGAAAATTCAGCGCCAAGATAACTCAGCAGCCTTCCCATGGTTGTTATATCTCTGAGAAAGGGAACATTTGTAATACGACTCTCTCCAGCGCTCAAAATAGATGCAGCCATAAGAGGAAGCGCCGCGTTTTTTGCACCACTAACGCTTATTTCTCCGTTTAACCTTATCCCTCCTTCGATTTCTATTTTGTCCATTTGGCCTGTATTATACCCTACCTTTGTATGGCAGGGGCTCAGCAATAATGATTCTTTCTTTCCCGGAATAATCTTTTAAAATTTGTATGCTGGAATATCCGGAATTTTCAAACATCTTTTTTAGAGATTCCGCGTATCCGTCTCCAAGCTCAAGCATCAATATTCCGGTGTCATTAAGTATCTGTCGCGCAGCCGGAATAATTTCCCTGTAATAAACCAATCCGTCTATCCCACCATCAAGAGCGTTTAACGGTTCCCAGTCCCTGATCTCTGGCTGAAGGTCTTTGATATCATCAGATTTGATATATGGCGGATTTGAGATAATTAAATCAAATGACTTTGTTTTTTTTACAGTCGAAAACAAATCTCCGCAATAAAAAAAAACATTTTTTGCATTATTTTGTTCGGCATTTATTCTGGCGTACCTGATCGCCTTTTCAGAAATATCCACACCATAAACCAGTGCATCGGGGAATTTCACGGCAATTGCAAGTGCCATGCATCCGCTTCCTGTACAGAGATCAAGAATTGATATCTGCTCTGTGCTCCTGTCTCCCAATAATTTAATTGCATGCTCTGCCATAAGCTCAGTCTCAGGACGAGGTATCAGAACACCTTCACCTACTTGCAGGTTCAACCCCAGAAAGTCAATATGGCCGATAATATATTGAAGAGGTTCACGACTGCACCTTCGGCTAATCATCTTATCCAGACACTGCGTCTGAGTATCATCCAGATCAGGATTATCTTTATACATATCGATCCGGCTTATATTAATACCCTCTGAAAGCAATAACTCCGCCTCTTTTTCAGCAGCTTCGATACCGCAATTCCCTAGCTTCCGGGATATCTCCTTTAATTTGTCCTGGGCTTTCATTACAAAGAGGGATTAGCCTATATTATTCACCCGGTAAAGTAGGTATTTTAAAAAAAAGGTTTTTATATTTCTTTCAGCTTCTCTGCCTGATAATGGGTAATCAGACTGTCAATGAGCTCGTCAAGTTCACCTTCGAGAATGGATGGTAATTTATGGAGAGTAAGGTTTATCCTGTGGTCAGTCACCCTGCTTTGAGGGAAATTGTATGTTCTTATCCTGCCGCTTCTGTCGCCTGAGCCTACCTGGGATTTTCTCTCCTGTGCCCTCTCTTTTTCCTGGCTTTCGAGTTCAAGCTCATAGAGTCTTGAACGCAAAACTTTCATAGCCTTTTCCCTGTTCTTTATCTGGGAACGGGTATCCTGGCACTGAACAATCAAACCAGTGGGGACATGCACTATTCTTACAGCAGAATATGTCGTGTTTACTCCCTGTCCCCCGGGCCCTGATGAACAGTAAGTGTCGACCCTCAAATCCTTTTCCTCAATCTTTAAATCCAGTTCTTCAGCTTCCGGCAGGACAGCAACGGTTGCTGCTGATGTATGAATCCTGCCGGATGTCTCGGTTGTTGGCACTCTCTGAACACGGTGAGTACCACTTTCGTACTTCAGGCGACTATAAGCGCCCTTCCCCTGGATTGATGCAATCACTTCCTTTACGCCACCAACACCGGTTGAATGCATATCCAGTATTTCCACTTTCCAGCGTCTGCCCTCGGCATACTTGCTATACATCCTGAAAAGATCAGATCCAAACAGTCCTGCTTCATCACCGCCTGTACCCGCTCTTATTTCTATGATTATGTTTTTGGAATCGCGAGGATCTTTTGGAACAAGCAACAACTTCAGCTCTTTTTCAACTTCAGGTTTTTTCTCCTTAAGTTCATCTATCTCAGCTTTTGCCAGCTCTTTCAGTCCGTCATCATTATCAGTCTTTAAAATTTCTTCAGCTTCAGATATACCCGACAACAACTTTTTATATTCCCTTATTTTTTGAACAACGTCCTCCAGATCCGACTGCTCCTTGGAGTATTTCTGGCTTATTGTATAGTCTGAGAAAACTTCAGGATCAGACAAGATCTTTGTCAGCTCATCATATTTATTCTCGATTTCCTCAAGTTTTTCAAGAAACACCTGATTCACTCTCCTTTGTTTCCGCTTTTCCGGTTTCCGTACTTAATACATCCTTTAACGCCCTGATAGCCACTTCAATCTGATCACTTGAGGGGATTCCGGTAGTCAGTTTTTGCAGCCAGAGCCCTGGTACAGCTATTGCGCGAACCAATGAATTATGCATTTTCTTTGAAGAATATTTTACAAACTCATATCCCCCCCCCGCAATAAACGGAATCAGTACCAACCGCGAAAGGAATTTATCAAGGAACGGCCAGTCTTTTGGAATAAGAGAAAAAACAAGAATACTCAACATCATCACGATCAGCAAAAAACTGGTTCCGCATCGTGTATGCACAACGCTGTAATTTTTCACGATTTCAGGTTTCAATTCAGCGCCAGCCTCATGTGCATTAACCGCCATATGTTCAGCCCCATGATATTCAAAAACTCTTTTTATATCTTTACTGATATTAATCGCAAGTATATAGGCAAGAAAAACAAGCACGCGTAATATTCCATCAACAAAATTAAAGACAAGGGAACTATCGTTTATTGACTGAAACAGTATACCGAAAAGCTTTGTGCCATAAAGCGGTAAGAGCAGGAATAAACCAATCCCGATAAGAAAGGCTACAACTACAGTCATGACAAGAGAAAAAGACGAAGGCTTTTCTGTTTCATGGCCCGATGCTTCGGCTGAATACAGTAGAGCCTTAATACCTATTGAAAGCGACTGGAAAAGAGCAATAACTCCACGGATCAATGGTTTTTTTAAAATCCTGGGTAATTCAGAAATCCCATGCCTCTTTACAACAATATCTTTATCAGGAGTCCTGACAGCAACTGACCATACATTGCCCAATCTCATCATAACTCCTTCTATTACAGCCTGTCCTCCTACATCAGCCATTTGTCAAAAACTCCTGAGTTGCGAAATAATAAATGCACAGGGTGATTCCTGTTGCTTTGTGCCTTAAACATTTAGACACTAAAAAAGGGAAACCCGCTACTCTTTAAGTGTTTCATAAAGCGCGAGTTTCCCTTTTAAAATTAGCTACTTTTTGTTAAGTTTTGCGTATTTTTTCTTGAACTTGTCAACCCTGCCCTCAGCATCGACCAGTTTCTGCTTGCCGGTGAAGAAAGGATGGCATTTGGAACATATATCGACATGAATAGATTTCTGTGTAGATTGCGTCATAAATGATTCTCCACAGGCGCATACAGCTTTGACCTCTTTAATTTCCGGATGAATTCCCTGTTTCATTTTAACCTCCAACTATACAATATATCAGAGTTAAGCAGTATTTTTCAACAGGTATAAGGAAATATAGTAATTTGTTAAAATGTCGAAGAACGCATTGCTAATCACCATATGAGGTCATAATTT
>CAZVHL010000060.1:0-8001 GCA_964626925.1 uncultured Nitrospiraceae bacterium | reverse complement strand
TAATCCCTCTCCCTCTTGGCGCGACGAAGCTTTACGCGAAGGCGGCTGAGGGGAGAGGTTAGGAGAGGGTGAATTATTGCATCCTGGATCCTGGGACCTGGGACTGGAACCGGATTCCGGCCCATGTGACTCGGACCCCGAGTAGTTTCTAAGATTCTCTCTCTCAAGTTGCAAACCTTAAAAGCCAAGATATGACCCTCGATTTTAAAAACGTATTGTCCCTTGACATTACAACTTTATTCTTTTACTGTTTGGTTATTCAAGCTGCTGTTTAGATTATCTAAACAGCAGCTCATGTAAAACCAACACACGTGAGGGCTCCTTGAAGACAGTAAAAAAGGCCTTACAAATTTTAGAAAGTTTCAATGAAAAAACACCGATTCAGGGGGTTACAGAAATTGCGAACAGATTTGGATTTAACAAGAGCACAACTCATATCATCTTAAAGACATTAGCCGATGATAATTACCTTATCTTTGACTCAAAAACAAAAAAGTACTCTTTAGGATTTAAGCTCCTGGTATTAGCCGGTCGGATCAACTATGGGCGAGACCTTAGAGATATTGCTCTACCAATAATGCAGGTATTGTCTGAAACTTGTGAAGAAGACATCACATTGAATATTTTAATAGAAGGTCACAGGGTGTGCCTGGCAATAGCAGAAAGCCGAAGTTTTGTACGGCATATTATTCCTATTGGTAAGGCTTTACCACTCCACTGCAGCGCTGCGGGAAAGGTTATATTGGCATTTATGGAGCCGGAAGATGCTGACGTAATCATCCAAAAACATGGCCTTCCAAAATTCACATCAAAAACGATCACCAGCAAGAAAATACTATTTTCTCAACTGGATTTGATAAGAAAAAATGGTTTTGGCGAAAGTCGCAATGAATACGGCAAAGATGCAGCAGCCTTAGCTTTTCCAATATTTAACAGCAATAAAGAATTTATTGCCGCTCTCTCTATCCAAACGACAATTACGCGATTAAATAAAGACGCTAAAAAGCATTATGTTTCTGAGGGCATTAAGTCTGCAAATGATATCAGCAGTCATCTGTTGGAGGTTTTGAGTTAATAACTTATTCATTAAACCAAAGGGAGGATTATCATGTTCAGAAAATCTCACATTATTACGTTTGTAATGGTATTCCAGATGATTTTTCTAGGTACCGCATTCGCGGCAGATAAAATTACCTGGAAGTTGGGAGGTGTTCATGCTGTTACAACACCTGAAACAAAAGGATTAGTTTATTTTTCAGAACTGGTAAAAGAAAAAAGTGATGGTAATTTCATTATAAATGTATTCCCTGCCGGACAATTGGGGAAGAAAGCAGTTACATTAATCGAAAATCTGATGATCGGCTCCATTGACATGTTCGGCAATGTAATGGATTGGAACCAGCATCTGGTTAAAGATTTTGGGATTATGGCCATGCCCTTTACCTTCAAGAACCTGGATGCAATAAAAAAGTTTCAAGATGGGGATATTTACAACAACTTGAAAAACCGGATGATCGAAGAGCGCGGCGTGCGGATAGTTTCCGATAACTGGTATAGACTTCCAAAGGTGCTGCTGGCCAAGCGTCCCATCAGAACACTTGATGATCTTCAGGGTCTTAATGTGCGGATGCCCAGTCTCAAAACCTATTTCGAAACATGGAAAGGCCTTGGTGCCAAACCTACTACAATTGCATGGTCTGAAGCATTTCTAGCCCTGAAGAAGGGAGTCGTGGATGGTCTGGACTCACCTCTGGGATCGATTTACGGAATGAAATTTTATCAAGCCGCTCCCAATATCATGTTAACTTATCATCTGATCGCACCGTTTAACCTCCTGGTTAATGAAAAGAAGTTTCAACAATTACCTGACAAATACAAAAAGCTCCTGATTGATGCCGGAAAGCAAGCCGGTGACTATTATACGAAACTGGTAGAGGATTCTTTTAAGGTTGATAAAGAAAAAATGATCAAAGCTGGTGCCAGGTTTATCGAAGTCGATAGGGCAGCTTTTGCAAAGGCCGCAGTCCCGATAGCCGAAAAATTTGAGGCTGAGGGTATGTGGCAAAAAGGATTATTCCAAAAAATTACAGAAACCTATTAATGCCTGCCTTAGGTGAGTCCCTGTATAATCAGGGGCTCACCTATATTTACGAGGATATCACTTATGTTTCAGTCGTTATTACGAAGAATGAATAAATTAAGCCAGCTCCTTGGAAAAATTGAACTAGTGATATCGTGTATTATTTTGTTGGCAATGGTTGCAATCGTCGGCATCAGTGTTTTTCTACGGTACGTGTTGAAAAGCCCTTTAATTGCCGGGATGAATTTTGCGACCTTGTTACTGGTCTGGATGACTTTTTTCGGTGCAAGCTTTGTATACAGAGAAAAAGGCCATATTTCCATAGAGTTTATCGTCGACCGTTTTCCGCCTGCTGTCCAGAGATTCATAATGGTATTGATCTACAGTGTTGTCGCAATAACTTTGATTACCACGGTGGTTCAATCCGGTTATCTGATCGAGATCCAGTGGAAACTACAAATAGTGGCTTTAGGCATTCCCCGGAGTTTTCTTTCACTCCCGATCGGCATTACCGGGGTCTTAATGCTTTTGACGACGATAAATCACATCTTGTCGGAATTTCAGATACCCCCGAAGCAGTAGGATATCTGTCGTGGCTTTGGCGGTTTTATTAATTTCCTTTTTCGTGCTTTTGTTTCTAAAATGCCCGATCTCGTTTGCCCTCCTTGCATCATCGACCCTGACTCTTCTGGTTAAAGGGATCCCCCTGACAATGGTACCGCAGAATCTGATGGGTGGTGCCGAAAGTTTTACGCTGGTGGCCGTCCCGTTCTATATTTTGGCCGGTGAGATTATGAATGTTTCCGGAATTTCCGAGAGGATATTCAGTTTCGCCATGTCTGTCATAGGTCATGTGCGAGGCGGTCTTGGGCATGTAAATGTCCTGGCAAGCCTGATTTTCGCAGGTATTTCCGGTTCAGCAAGTGCCGACGCGGCTGGCCTGGGCCGGATCGAGATCGAAGCCATGCGCAAAGAAGGTTATGATATAAATTTTGCAGCCGCAATTACTGCGGCATCGTCTACGGTTGGCCCGATTATCCCCCCAAGTATACATCTGGTAATATACGGTGCTATTGCGGATGTATCGGTAAGCGATCTATTTATGGCCGGTATACTTCCAGGTCTTTTGATGGGCGCTGTTTTAATGCTTACCATTTATATTCAGGCAATAACCGGCATGCAAAAATGCCCTGTTCGAGCGCGGCAGCCATTGAAAGTTATATGGAACTCATTTCTCAAGGCATCATTTTCTCTATTTGCCCCGGTAATTATTCTAGGTGGTATTTTGGTAGGTGTGGTAACGCCAACTGAAGCAGGTGTGACCGCTGTTCTTTACACATTCGCTCTGGGCTTGATGTATCGAACACTTTCCAAAGAAAAAATGATTTCCGCTTTTAAAAATACTATCAGATCGACTTCAGTTGTCATGTTTCTTTTGGCTACATCCAAATCTTTTGCCTGGCTAATTACAATAGAAAGAGTCCCCGAGATCTTGACTCAAGTCATGTTTAATTTTACCAGTAACAAAAGCGTTATCCTTATCTTGATCATTATAGGGTTGCTGGTCATTGGGACCATAGAAAGCGCTTCAGCGAATCTGGTGATCGTAACGCCAATTCTGGTTACAATCGCTTTGTCGCTGGATATCGACCTGGTTCATCTGGGTCTAATCACCGTTTTCGCACTAATGATCGGCTTGATCACGCCTCCTATCGGTACTTCACTCTATATTGTCTCTGATATCGCGTCCATTCCATTTGAACATCTGGCTAGAGCCACAATGATCTATTTGATTCCACTGATCGGGTTATTGTTTGCTCTGGCTTTTTTGCCGGACCTTGTTTTGTTTATTCCACGATTACTGGGTTATTCAGGATGATTTTCGTTGAAATAACAAATTTATAAATTTTATACATTGGAGGAAAAAAGCGTGGAAAAATATGATGTCATTGTTCTGGGAGGGGGCACTGCGGGAATGATCGCCGCAACCGCCTCTGCTCGCTCTGGCGCGCGAACTCTCCTGGTTGAACGAGACGGTTACCTCGGCGGAACAGCAACGATGGGTATTCCTTTCCTGGGGTTTTTTTCCGGTAACGGCACTAAGGTTGTTGGCGGACTTCCACAAGAGCTTGTTGACCGGATGAGCGAACTTGGTGGCTGTATGGGTCACGCGCACGGGGGGACATGGTCAACTGGAATGAAAAAAATAGATTATGAGTTTGTCTTAACTCCCTTTGATCCTGAGTGTTTAAAAATGGCATCCCAGGAAATGGCTTTAGAAGCCGGTGTTGATCTGATGTTTCAAACCGTTCTTTGTAATGTCCAGATGGACGGCCCGAAAGTAAAAACTATTAACGTGATAACAGTCGAAGGGGAAAAAACTCTGGAAGCCAGTGTTTTTATTGATTGCACTGGAGATGCCATGCTGACCTGGATGGCCGGATTCCCAACTGAGATGAGAGGTCGTGGAAACATGCAGAACGTCTCTCATGTGATTCGCCTGGCTAATGTCGATGTTGACCGAATGGTGCAATGTTTACATGAAGATGCTGAAATTAAAGGGATAAAAGATTGGCATATTCGGCTTGTCAGAGGAAAGCTATTAGATGGTGCGGATGAAGGTTATGTACATGTAGCCGGTAAAGCAAAATTATGGGATGACCGAGCGCCTCTAACTTTTACCGGTGTAAGGTGGAGAAAGGAAGAGATGACCTTTAACATTACCAGAACGACAAATATAGATCCTACTATTGCTGAAGATATTACACGGGCGGAAATCAGCGAAAGAAAAAACGTTGAGAATGTTGTTAAAGCCTTCAGAAAAAAAATTCCCGGTTTTGAAAAGAGTTATTTAGTAGCCAGTTCCATTCGGGTGGGAATCAGAGAAGGGCGAAGAATAAAAGGTTTATATACATTAACTGAACAAGAAGTTATCAACCGGAGTGAGTTCGATGACGGAATAGCTCGCGGCGCATATCCGATCGACATCCATGACCCCAAAGGCGGAAATACCCAGTTTACATTTATTAAAGAGGGAGGTTCTTATGCGGTTCCGTATCGATGCCTTATACCCAATGGCTCTGAAAATCTGATCGTCGCTGGTCGTTGTGTTTCGGCAACAGGCCAGGCATTGGGCAGTGTTCGCCTTATGGCATGCTGTATGGCACAAGGGCAGGCAGCAGGAACCGCTGCGGCACTCGCGGTCCGGAGCGATATTAATCCGGCTAGAGTAGATATAACTCAATTAAAAGAAAAGCTGATCAATGAAGGTGCCATACTGACCGTTTAAGCTTTAAGGGGAAATGGTGTCCGAGTAGGCATTTTGACATTGCTGAGTGATAAAGTGCGCAATGCTAAGAATCGTATTCCGGCACCGGTGACTCGAACCCCGAGTAGTTACTTATGATTCTCTCTCTAAGTTGTAAACCTTAAAAGCCAAGATCGACCCCCGATTCTTTGGAGAGGACAGAGGTGAGGGGCATCAGTTGTCATTGCGAGTCACGCCTGCGGCGTGATGCGGTCCGCAGAAATGACGAAGCAATCCTGTCCTCATAATCCCTCTCCCTTGATGGGCCTTTCGGCAGGCTCAAGGTCCTGAGCAACGTCGAAGGAGAGAGGTTAGGAGAGGGTGAGTTCTCGCATCCCTATCTAATATCCAATCCCCTTAACAGATAATCTACACGCTCGAAGGCATCTCTTATCCTTACGGCTCTATCATCCGTGTCCTCGATTTCATCAAAATCAGCAATCCACTTGGGTCCGACATGGTTGATGGATTCAAATTTGGAACTGATATTTTCGAGCCCCTCCCTGACCAACTTGTTAGAAATGTGTGGTTTGAAATCCTCCACCAAGGCATCCCCGCCTCCGGGGTAACTTCTAAAGCAGTGGTAAATATCCCAGGCATCCTTCTCTTTAACGCGGTCCTCCAATGCCACCCCTTTCATAACAATGAATGGCACAATTGAAGCAATTCGGACTGTTACATTATCTTTCCCACCACCTGGTAATGTTCCGGATATTTTAGCTTCCTGGTACATATCAAAGGCAAGGTCACATCCCCTTGCCTTCCTGGCTTTAATATCCTGAATCCGTTGGTGCCTGCGACTTCTTCCTGTTCCCTCATATTCACCGGCTAACAGATCAACCTCAACTTTATTCATCTCTCCCTTGACATAAACAGTGCGGAAAAATTTGTAGGGCTGCTCTCCTGGCTCATATCCACGGCTTTCAAGGAGCTGGCAAATTGTTTTATATCCACTGTCATCAATTTGTCTGTGATCCAGAGCAAGATCTATATCCATGCTCCCGATATGGGGAGGGTCTACGCCCGGGAAAAGCAGGTCAGGTACCCATCCGCCGACAAGAACAATCTCATCTCTGTACTCACCAAGGAGATGGATCAATTCGATCATTACTGAATAAGCAGCCTCTACTGCTTCCTCTGAATAATCTCTTCTGGTTACCATCGGTTCTTAATGAACTCCTCATAAATAGTTTCAGCGGCTTCATCGCCCCGTCCTCGAAACCCCTTTAGATCTAAATATAGCTGTATGGCACTGGCAACTGAAATACCATCGATCTCCTTTGCTTCATAAAAAACACCATCATCATATGGTTCCAGGAGAATGACATTTTCCCCGCTTGTAACTTCTTTAAGATTGAGTGCAAGTGCAACCTCAGGGATATCCCCTTGAACAAAGGCAAAAACTCTCTGGTACTTTACAAAAGGTTTTAGTCGCGCGGCTCCGGAGAAACTGGTCAACGCATATTCAACACCCGCACTTTTACAAGCCTCTGACAGCTCCCATTCCATATCGGCTACACTATCCATGGAGTAGTACCTGAAGATCTTGTTTTTTTTGTAAGTATATGCCTCTACCCAATTTTCCAGTAATTGAGCCGGCTCTTTGAGTTCAAAACCACCATATGTTTCATCAATCCATTCCAGGTCTGCCAACAATTTTTTAACGTTGGACACTTGCCCTAAACTTACATCGGCTTTGGAAGCTATCTCTTCGACTTTCCATTTTTGCTGAGGATTCTCTATAAGAACACGCAGGACTCTTGAAGCTTTTGGGGAATACAATGAGCGCAATTCTTTCTTTTCGATGAAGGGGTTAGGCTGCCCTGTTTTTTCAATGTAAACCTGTTCGAAATTCAGATAGCAGTTTCCTGCAAGGTCCATGTAACCCATACCTGCTTCAATGCAGATCTTAGCTGCTCTCGAAGAAATGTAAGGAGCCACAAAAATGCAATAACACTGCGGATTCAGATCCCGGAATCTTAGTAACTGATTAACAGCTGCCCTGGCATAACGAGGCTGACCATTAGACTTCGCCTCAATTATCAAACACTTCTCTTGTGTTCCTACTTCTATTTGAACAAAGAGATCTGCAACTATCTGATTGAAATTTAGGCCCTTTTGAACAGACAGGATCTTGATGAAAGGAATATTACCTAAACACTCTTTAAGAGTTTCTTCTGCTTTTTGTTCTATGTCTTTAGCGGATATTTTCACTATTTTACCCACTTTCACCGTTCGATGAAACTAGTCTATATAATGAAATGTGGCTAAGGTCAACTTATTTTCATTAATTTTGACACTTTCACCATTAGGTGAAATATAGGTTTTTGGTGAAATTTTGACTAGCCGAGCGATCCTAGGGTCCCATCTTAGGGTTTAAGGTTTTTGTGATTTTCCGTATTGATTGTTACCTTTGGCAAGACTTTTGCTCATCTCCTTTCAATCACATATAAAGAGAAATTGGGGAGCAACTGGAGCTTCATCCTGCGTATCTGAGCCAGGTCATCAAACAACTCCGGGGGGCAATACCTTAAAACCCAGGATGCGACCCTTGATGCCATTCCGTGATTAGCCGATTCCAGAGTGCCTCAAAAGTGTGAAAGGGTCGCGGTAG
>CAZVHL010000059.1:6752-8185 GCA_964626925.1 uncultured Nitrospiraceae bacterium | reverse complement strand
GTTGAAACAAGATTTCCGGTGACAATGCCGGAGGGGTCATACCCGTTCCCATTCCGAACACGGTAGTTAAGTCCTCCAGGGCTGATGATACTTGGGCTGCGAGGCCCTGGGAAAGTAAGTCGTTGCCGGATTAAAATTATTTTTTGATTGTGCCTGGTGTAAAAGCCAGGCCTTTTTTTTGGGGTGGACTATAAGAAATTTAAATTTATAAATTTGTACCTTGACATGCAATAATTCACTGGATTATCATTATGTTCACTTTTTTAGCCTGCATATTTATAAATATAACGTTTTTTTTGGATACCTGCTTTGCCGGTTGATAATATAGATTAGAGGGAATTTATGCACGAACTTCCGATAATATTTCCGATTACTAAAATTATTGCTATGGGCATACCGCCTTTTGTCGCATATTCATGGGTTGCGACTATTCTTATACTGGCTGTTGCGATGATTGCCGGCAAGTCTCTCTCACTTGTGCCAAGGGGTACCCAGAATTTTGTTGAAACAATTCTCGAATTTTTTCTGGACATGGCCGAAACTTCGATAGGACACATGGGCAGATTCTTTTTCCCATTAATAGCGACTCTCGGCATATATATTTTTGTATGCAATTTTATGGGGCTTATTCCCGGTTTCGAGGCTGCTACAAGTAATATAAATACAACTGCAGCTTTAGCGGTTCCTGTTTTTTTGGCTACTCATATATGGGGCATTAAAATTCATAAATTTGCCTATATTAAGCACTTTGTAGGACCTGTACGTTCGCTTCCCGCGTTGCCGCTGATGATTTTAATGTTCGTGATTGAAGTGATTGGCCATATTGCCAGGCCACTTACGTTATCGGTCAGGTTATTTGGCAATATGGTTGCAAAGCATAAAATCATAATTATCCTGGGCATCCTTTCTCCTGCATTTGTCCCGACAGCAATATTAGGGTTGGGTGTGCTCGTGTCTGTTATACAGGCGTTTGTTTTTGTTTTGCTTACTACGCTGTATCTTGCTGGTGCTGTAGAAGAAGCACATTAAATAATAATATAAAAAGTTCAATACGAAAGGAGGAAAAATGAAAAGATTTGTAACTACTATCTTGCTGTTGCTCACTCTGTTGTGTCTGATGGCTCCGGTTGCTTTTGCTGCTGAGGCTGTTGCTGAGGGTGCTGTGTCTGATGCTGCAATGGGTTATTTCAGTATGGCTGCGTTAGCATGTGGCCTGGGCATTGGTCTGGCTGCCTTAGGCACAGGCATAGGGCAGGGCATAGGACTTGCCAAGGCTGCTGAAGGTGTTGCAAGAAATCCGGGTGCTTCAGGAAAGATCACAACAACCCTGATTATCGGTCTTGCAATGATCGAGTCACTTTGTATTTACGCCCTTGTTGTTGCTTTGATTATCCTCTTTATGAAGCCATTCGGCGTTTAAACAGTAATTTATT
>CAZVHL010000059.1:3870-6652 GCA_964626925.1 uncultured Nitrospiraceae bacterium | reverse complement strand
GCTGCGGATACTTTCAGGGCTGCCGCAATTGAACAGCTTGAAATATGGGCTGACAGGGCGGGTGCACAAATTGTAAAGCACCGAAGCGGGGCTGATCCGGCGGCTGTTGCGTTTGATGCTGTGGCATCCGCCAACTCCAGGAATGTTGATATAGTAATTATCGATACAGCCGGCAGATTGCATACGAAATCTAATCTTATGGAAGAGTTAAAGAAGATCAGACGTGTTGTCAGCAGGGAAAAGAGTTCAGCTCCTCATGAAGTACTTCTTGTGGTTGATGCTACTTCCGGGCAGAATGCGATTAATCAGGCAAAGATTTTCAATGATGCGGTAGGTGTTACCGGGATCGCACTCACAAAGATTGATGGCACTGCTAAAGGAGGAATCATACTGGCGATTAATAAAGAGCTGGACATTCCTGTAAAATTAATAGGCGTTGGAGAATCTGTTGAAGATCTTCAGGATTTTGAACCGTCTGATTTTGTGGAGGCTTTATTTGGGTAAATTATTTGTATTGTGTGCAATGCTGATACTTATTCCCTGCAGTCTGTATGCAGAGGTATATTCACTTAATGACCTGTTCGTGTCTGCACTTCAAAAGAGTGAGGTGATTAAAATTGCGGAGGAAGATATTCATATATCAGAGCGCGGCAAGGACAAGGTTCTCTCGCAGTTTTCCCCAACACTTTCAGCTTTTGGCGAGCACACAAGATACAGTAAAAAAAAGTTTCGTTCCACTACTCTGCTGCAACCGGACTCTACTAATGAATGGGGAGCAAGAATTGACCAGACGTTATCATTGAGTGGAAAAGAATTTACTGCCTTAAGAAAGGCAAAAAAGGGGATAGAAAAAAGCAGGCTGGACCTCGATTCAGTTAAAGAGGAATACATGTTGAATGTTGCAATACAATATTACCTGGCACTCAGGGCAAACAGGGAAGTTGAAATAGCCGGCGCCAACCTGGAAAGACTTACAAAACACAGGGATGCGTCGAAGAAAAGGCTTGAGGTGGGTGAGGCTACTAAAACAGTACTGTTAAGGGCAGAGGCAGAACTTGCAGGTGCTCAGTCTGAGATGATAATGGCAGAGAATGATTTAAAAATATCAAAGACCCGCCTTGCAAAGACAGCAGGCATAAGTGGGAGTTTTGATTTGAAGGAACCTGAGCCAGGTATCGATAATGAGTTAACGGTGCAGGATTTGATAAACCGGGAGTTTTTGTTAGAAGAATGTGGTCAATCAACACTGGATTGTCTTCGAAAAATGGCGTTTTCAAACAGGGCTGAGATTAAATCCATGGCTATCCAGAAAAAAATGGCTGAAGATGAGGTCCAGTTCAAAAAAGGTTCATACTGGCCTGACCTCTCGTTGGCAGGTGTATATGTAAAACAGGAAAATGAGCCTTCCACTTCTTTTGGGCTGGAAGAAAGAATATATGGAGTTGTAAAACTTGATATCCCTATTTTTGAGGGAGGATTGACAAGGGCTGAGGTCAGCGAGGCGAGGGCAAAGCTTAGACAGACAGAATACAGGTTGTCGGATTTAAGGAAAACGATCGGTGTTGAGGTCGAAAACTCCTATCTTATAGTTACCAGAGAAGCATCAGTAATGGAACATTTAAAAGCAGAAACTGAATATGCACTGGATAATTATAATGTTGTGACAAAACAGTTTAAATTCGGTCTGTCGGACAGCATAGATGTTATTGATGCAAACACACTGCTTGTTACTTCAGAAAGAAAACATGTCAACACAGAATATGTTTATCAACTTGCGATATTAAGATTAAAGCGGGTAACAGGAATACTTTTACATTCAGTAAGAAGTAACAAGTAAACAGTAAGCAGTAACCAAAAACCTATAACCAAAAATCATAAAACCCAAGAGAGAATATATCAATGAATAATTTAATTAAAGCTCTAATTATAGCTGTTACTTTATTGAGCTTCAGTGTTCCGCTTGATGCTCAGGAAAAAAAGGCGATGAGCATGCCGCCGGCAAAAGTGGTTGTGGCAGAAGTCAAGAGCGGAATGATCGCGCCTGAGTCTGAGTTTATCGGCACTGTTTATTATCAGGAGGTGTCAGATGTTGCAGGCGAGGTAGACGGAAAGGTTGAGTCCGTTGAATTTGAAGAGGGACAGAGAATGGTCAAAGACGCTGAACTCGTCAGAATCAATTCAGACCTGCTCCTCTCAGACCTTGAAAAGGCGGTACTGGAATTTAAGAGGGCCGAAGGACTTTATAAGGAAGGTCTAATACCGGAAGAAGATTATGATGCGCGGAGGTTTGAAAAGGAGCGCCTTGAGATTGTTCTCTCCAAAAAGACCATCAGGGCTCCTTTTGCTGGCGTGATTGTAACAAAACATATTGACAGAGGAGAATGGCTGAGTCAGGGATCAGTCATCGCCACAATTGCAAAAGATGATATTGTGGATATTCTCGTTAATGCTCCCGAATCGGTTATCAGGCATCTTAAAATAGGTATGGAGGTGAATGCAGTTGCGGGCATCAACAGGATTACCGGAGAGATTATTGCAATTATTCCGAGTGGAGATTTGTCCACCAGAACATTTCCTGTGAAAATACGAGCTAAGAATAATTTTTCTCTCTTGGAGGGGATGGTAGCTAAAGTGTCTTTGCCGATAGATGCAAAAAAGAAAGTATTCATTGTTCCGAGAGATGCGGTCTTGACTGTATTCGGCAATACCGTGGTATATACGATCAAGGATTCCAAAGCCACAATGGTAACGGTCATGATTGTTGGTTATGATGGAATGACTG
>CAZVHL010000059.1:0-3770 GCA_964626925.1 uncultured Nitrospiraceae bacterium | reverse complement strand
ACAGTTATTGTTGGCGTTATCCTTATATTGCTCTTCGGTCTGATCGGTCTTTTTCAGATGCCTTATCAGCTGAGTCCAGATGTAACCGTACCTGAAATAGAGGTCAGGACGTTCTGGCCAGGTGCAACGCCATATGAGATTGAGCGTGATATTATCGAGGAACAGGAAAGAGCGCTTAAGGGCATCCCGGGGCTTACTGAAATGGAAAGTTCTGCATATAATGCTCAGGGCTCTGTAACACTCCGGTTTAACATAGGAACAGATGTTGATGATGCCCTGCTCAGGGTATCGAATAAACTTAATGAGGTCCCTTCCTATCCAGAGAACGTGGAAAAGCCTGTTATAAATGCTACAGGCGCTGCAACTTCACCTGTGATCTGGATAATCATGAAATCAGACAAGGACAACCCCAACCATATAAGTACATACAAAACTTTTTTTGAGAATGAAGTGAGACAATACCTTGAGCGTGTGGAAGGTGTTGCTGATCTCTTTATCGGAGGTGGCAGGGAACGCCAGATGCATGTAATAGTGGATCCCGGCAAGCTGTCTTCACATAGTCTCACTATAGGTGCCTTTATTAATGTGTTAAGGGCTGAAAATATAGATGTTTCTGCCGGGACAATGGGAGTTGGCAGAAGAAATTACAGGATAAGGACGGTTGCACAGTTCAGGTCGCCGGAGGATATAGAGAACATTATCCTTAAGTCGGACGGTCAGAGACGTATTAAAGTGTCGGACGTTGCCAGAGTAGAGTTTGGGTTTGAAAAAAAGACGGTAGCGATGATTCACAATTCAAGAGATGGAATAGCGATAGGAGTAAAGCCTGAGCCCGGCACCAATATTCTTGACATGACCAAAAGAACTGAAGTGGCAGTAAACTGGCTCAATAAAGAAAAAATGAAGCCCAACCAGATTTACCTTGACTGGGTCTATGACCAGAGGCCATACATTCAGGGCGCGATCGACCTTGTAAAGAGAAACATCCTGATAGGTGGTATTCTTGCTATTATCGTTCTTCTGGTTTACCTCAGGAGTTTATCATCCACCATAGTAGTTGCAACAGCTATACCGATCAGTGTTATAGGCACATTCATCATCATGGATGCCTTTGGAAGAAACCTCAATGTTGTAAGCCTTGCGGGTATCGCCTTTGCGGTAGGCATGCTCGTGGACAATGCGATAGTAGTTCTTGAAAATATAGACCGTCACCGGCAAATGGGTAAGAGCCCTTTTCAGGCCGCTTATGACGGGGCTCGTGAGGTCTGGGGAGCGGTGTTAGCGTCCACTCTTACAACGGTTGCTGTCTTTTTGCCGGTTGTATTTGTACAGGAAGAAGCTGGACAGCTTTTCAGAGATATTGCGATAGCTGTTAGCTGTGCAGTAGTTTTAAGCCTTTTTGTTTCAGTATCCGTTATCCCGATGCTTTCGGAAAAATTATTCAGTACAATCGGCAGGAAGAAAATAACTAATAATGAAAATGCACTCACAACACTCGGAAGCAAACTTATAAATATGATTATGACACTCGTACATCTTGCAGTAAACAGTACAAGATCAAGGCTTGTAACGGTATCGATGCTGACGGCCCTTTCGATTATATCAGCCATGATATTGATACCTAAAATGGAATATCTTCCGCAGGGCAACAGGAATCTTGTGATTAGCCTGCTGATACCTCCACCGGGACTTTCCTATCAGGAAAAGAGAAACATTGGAGACCAGTTTTTTGAAGCAACAAAAGATCTTATTGGGAAAGACCATAACGGATTGCCTGGGATTGAGAATATGTTCTATGTCGGTGCTGACAGGATTGATATAGCCGGCGCCACCAGCATGCATATGGATAGAGCCGGCGAGCTGGTTCCTCTTTTTATGAAAAATATTAATTCTATCCCGGGAATGTTCGGTGTTAGCATGCAGGCAGGAATTTTTCAGAACAGACTCGGCAGGGGGAGAACCGTGGAGGTCGACATAGTAGGTGATGACATGAACCAGCTTGTTGCTATAGCAGGCACCATGTTTGGCATTATAAAAAAGGAAATGCCCGAAGCTCAAATCAGGCCCAGACCTTCGCTTGAGTTACTCTATCCTGAAGTAAGGCTCATACCTGACAGGGACCGCCTGCGCGCATCCGGAATTAGTGCCGGAGAATTCGGTATCGCGATAGATGTGCTGATGGACGGCAGAAAGATCGGGGAGTTTAAAGAAGAAGGAAAGAAAAAAATAGACCTGATTCTGAAGGCTGCTGAATCAGATATCAGGACACCGGAAGATCTGTACCATTCAGCATTGGCCACACCGGGAGGGAAAATAGTTCCGGTTTCATCTTTCGCTTCGCTGGAAAGAACTACCGGCATAAGCGAAATCCGGCATCTTGAGAGAAAGAGGACATTCACTCTCCAGGTGACCCCTCCGTTCAACATTGTCCTTGAGGAAGCAATGGATATTATAAATAACAAAGTTATACCTGCTGTGAGCTCAATGGGCATGATTAAAAAAGGAATTAATATATCGATGAGCGGAGTTGCTGATAAACTCAAGGAAACCCGGCAGGTGCTTCAGTGGAATTTTGTGCTTGCAGCGGTAATCGCCTATCTGCTGATGGCCGCACTTTTCGGGAACTTTGTTTATCCGTTTATTATTATGTTTACGGTACCGCTTGCAGCAGCAGGAGGATTGATGGGTCTACGGCTTGTAGATGCCCTCATTGCCCCATCACCTCTCGATATTCTTACTATGCTTGGATTTATCATTCTAATAGGAATAGTTGTAAACAATGCGATCCTGATTGTTCATCAGGCGCTTAATAACATCAGATACCATGAGATGGATTACAAAGAAGCGGTTATTGAATCTACCAGATCCAGGCTTAGGCCTATCTATATGAGTGCAACCACGAGTATATTCGGCATGCTGCCACTTGTCATGTTCCCCGGGCCCGGTTCCGAACTTTACAGAGGACTTGGCAGTGTTATCCTTGGTGGCTTGGCGCTTTCAACAATATTTACGGTCTTCGTTATTCCTTCCCTTTTAATGTTTTGTATCAGAATGGAAAAATCACATAAGGTGCAGGAACAGAATTAATAAGGAAGTTTAGTTCAGGAATCGAGTTTTCCTGCCCACGTTCTGCCAACTGTCCATACAACAAGCAAAAGAGAAGAAACTGTTAACCATACAGTTGTTAAACTAACAGTAATGGATTCAAATTCTGTCATCGGTTCTTCATTTCGAAGCCAGGACAGACTTTCAAATATAGAGGTATAATTATTAACTGTTTCCGGAGTATTGGAAAGACATAACCCAAGAAACAGTAAATTAAGAGATATAATTCCGCATAACATTTTCAGAGAGATTTTCTGAACAGGTGAAGATATGATCTTTGGTTTAATTCCCTGCCAGATGACAAGCATGAAAATTCCGGCAGCTAGCGTATTAATGCCTGCATCTCTATAATCCCAGACCCTGCTTGGTAACAGCCATTGAATAAATTCGTCAGTTATCCCGACGAGTGAGACGAATAATATTGTAATTATATAAATGGTCCAGTCCCTGATCCTGTGACTCAGCGCCTTGAAAATAAAAAAAGAAAGCAGGCCGTATTCAAGAAAATGGACCGCTTCCTCGGGATGTTCTTTTAGTTGCAGAGTGAAATATACGTATAGTCCGCCAGATGCTATAAGCCAAAAATATTGGGCAAAGTTTTTTACTTTGAGCCTGAATATCAGGAAGTACAGGCTTGCAGTCAATCCTGAAATAATGACAAAAAG
>CAZVHL010000058.1:0-8409 GCA_964626925.1 uncultured Nitrospiraceae bacterium | reverse complement strand
TTATAGTCTGTAATATTCATCAACAAACAGCCGGGCTTGCTCCACTGATGAAAAAACATATACCCCTAAATCATCAAAGCGTGCTGCAGAACCGTTATGCGGTACCCCTCGCTGCTCTGCCTGATTAAGAAACAACTGGATACTTCCGGAATCCTCCTGTACAGGGAATATTTCCCATGTAACAACCCACTCATTTTCAATATTTATTGAGTCAAACGCATCAGTAGACTGTAAGTAAGCGTATATATCTGCACTATCTTCGTTTTCCGTATTTTCTGCCATCATATAACCATAAAAGTATGGCAAACCTGTTATAATTCCATTAGCATTGATTCGTTCACTGGAAACAGTCCCTATAATCAAAATAAATTTCCCAAACACATCTTCAGGCAAATCAATTTCCTGCGAAAAGAAGCCACCATCACGAAGCACAAAACAGGGATCGCCATTTACTTCCTCGATCACAGCATCCCCATCCGCAGTCCAGTAATCCATGGATTCATCCGCGAACGGACCATTAAGTATATTGGTTGGTTGAGCAGTTACCGCAACCTGTGAAAACAAAAAGCAGAATAGCGATAGAACAGAAATGTAAAGAATTTTTTTAAGCATAATACACCTCCTCTCTACATTAATAAAAAAAACCGTGTTGCCAAAAATCCATCCTTTGGCAACACGGCGGTTTCACTTCATGAAATCCATTACGTTCAATCCCCTTCATACAGGGTTTGACTTCATCCGGCATATAATGCCTTCTATGCCTTTAATATCACTCATTGACCTTACTTGTCAACTAAAAAAGAAGACAGTCTCAGTCTGGGTATAACTACATCTAACCATTTAGCTATCTGGACCAGAAATCTTCTGCTGAAGATAAAACTCAATGGAAATGTCCTTATTATTCTTAGCATTCTTTTAGGCCTGAGATAGAATTTCCTGAAAGTATAGGCCAACAGCTTTCTGACCTCGTGCGGTGGAAGCTGGGATATCGAACTCGAATACTCGTAGTAACCTTCTCCCAGGTTTTGAGGAGAATTGTCTCCTATATATTTTGAGTACAGCTCTGTTCCCTTCTGTGGAATAGCTATTGATACTGCCGCTGAGTGTAGAGGTGATTTTACAGCAAAATTTATTGTCTCAAGCATCTCCTCTCTGGTTTCGGTAGGATGCCCAATCATAAAAAAACCTTCAGCATGGATTCCATTGTCTACAGCAACCTGGATCATTTCGTTTATATTTTCAAATTTCAGATTTCTCTTGAGGAGTTTCTGTAAACGTTCAGATACAGTCTCGATAGCAAAACACATAACTCTTGTTCCGGCCTTTGCAAGTTTCTCTACTATATCTTTTTCTAACCTGTCGGCCCTGAGGCCATTGGGAAAGTACATATTGATATTAAGTTGCTTTGCAATTATAAGGTCACATATTTTCCTGGTTCTGTCTTTGTCAAAATTAAAAGTGTCATCATAGAATTCAAAATCCCTGTACCCGAAATTTGTATTTAAATATTCCAGTTCCGCAACAACTCTTTCTGCAGAATGCGCCCTGAAACGCTTGGTAAACATATCGTGACAATATATGCATTTATAAGGACAGCCACGTGATGTGAAAAGGCCCATATATCTTTTTTCCATTCTGAAAAAAGCAAAACTCTTCCTCTTCCAGTACTCTTCTGATAGTGAAGACTCAGTAACAAAATCCCATGCCGGAAACGGCAGTTCATCATCCAGATTTTCTATAGGCTCTCTTCTTCCAGTGAACCTTTCGCCGCCATTTTTATATATAACTCCTTCTATGCTCTCAAAAGACATATAACCTCTATCAATCTTGTCAACAACTTCAAGGAACGTCCTTTCTCCTTCATAAGCAACTGCGCAATCTATATCAAAGTGATCAAATAACTCGTTTATTAAGCTCGAAACGATCGGCCCGCCTAAAACCAGGGTGCATTCAGGATTTGCCTTTCTTATAAGCTTCATCATTTTTGAAAGGTATAATCCGTCCCTGTTTGTTGATGACAGACCTACAATATCAGCATCTTTAAGGCTTTCGATAACATAATTTTCTTGCTGGACCGACAGGTCGAAGATCTTTATAGCATCTTTGCCAGGTCTGTATTTTCTCAAATAGCCGGCAAGGTACATGATTCCTAAAGGTGGTGTAACTTCAGGTATACTTACTGATGGTTCTCTCACTTTTATTAAAGATATATTCATTTGGCCGTTTATTATACCTTGTCCAGTAAGGAAGTGAAGAACCTGATTTTCGGATTTCAGGTTGATGTTAGTCCTTATTTTAAAATAATTTTTTTTACTTTTTTATTTTTGTAAGAGAACTGCCTACATAACTATAGGACGGACACCGATAGCATTATATTCCCCCCGCGTTAATTTATACAATAGCCAAAATTTATTACTTTTTCCGTTATACTTAATTACGTGTTTCTGTCTTTAGCTAAATCCTGTATTTAGATTTCGTTTTTTATGTCTTGGATAGACTGTTCAATCGAGTGCTGAATTTCGGATTCACACTATATCAAACATTGGGAGGAATCAATTTTCGATGAAATGCCTGCTTATTTCACTGCAATCTACCGCTTATGTCACCGGCTTAAAATATATTGCAGCCAATGTATTGGATCAAGGATATGATGCCCAAATCTTGCTATTACCTGGATACCTGGAACAGAATTTACACCCTGCGATAGAAAATTTTATTCAGGACTATAATCCTGATTTAATCGGTATTGGCCTTATGTCAATCGAATATTACCCTGCAAAAAATCTTACCCGTCTATTACGTGAAAAATTCAATATCCCCATACTCTGGGGTGGGGTACATGTTACAACTAACCCGGACGATTGCCTGGAGCATGCTGACTATATATGCCTTGGGGAAGGAGAATGGGTTGTTCCCTCGATACTGGAACACCTGCACAATCATGGAAAAGATGTGATTCCAGAAATCCCGGGTGTATGGGTGAACTTTGCAGGTACAAAGATCATACAGCCCAACAGGCCCACAGAGATAAACCTGGACAGCCTCCCATTCCAGGAATATCTCCCTGAATATTATTCTGGCTTCCACAAAAATAAAATTTATAATTTTGCTCAAAATCCTAAACTCTTCCGTCAGTACGCACTTTACGGCGGCACAAACCATATGATGCTTACAACAAGGGGATGTCCATTTAATTGCGGATATTGTGCAAATGCCTCACTTTCAAAAGTATATGGAAGAAAAGTCAGGGAAAGGTCGGTTGAAAACTGCATAGAAGAATTAAGAAGAGTAAAAAGAGATCCCTTTGTTCTATATATTAATTTTCAGGATGACTGCTTTTTTATTCATAGCCGCAGTTGGATTGAGAAATTTTGTGATGAATATAAAAAACATATTAACCTTCCATTTATAATACGTGCAATTCCCACAATTCTCGAAAGAGAAAAACTTGTCATGCTGAAGGACGCAGGATTGAGTGTAATTATTATGGGGGTTCAATCAGGAAGTGATCGTGTCAATCTGGACATCTATGACAGGAAAATTCCTTTCACATCAGTCATTAAATCTACAGAGCTTATCTCCGAGTTCAATGTGTTGCCATACTATGAAATGATTGTCGATAATCCTTACGAAACTGAGGATGATATGATAGAGTCCATCAATGCCATGACTAAACTCAGAAAGCCTTATACTATCTCATTGGCCCATCTAACTTTCTTCCCCGGAACACCACTTACTCAAAGAGCTCTCAACGATAATATAATTGATCCCGAGGCATATTTATTCAGATATATGGTGAACATTAGTTATACCTATCTTAATAAGCTTCTATACATCACTCCATATTTGCCCCGTTTTCTTATTAATCATTTAAACAAACCTTTTAAAGTGAGAAAATCTGCTCATTTATTATTGACAAACAGTTTATTTTTCATAGTTAAGCGAACTATCGAACCTGTTGTATTCATGTTTTTAATCACGAGATCGTTAGATTATAGTGTTAAATGGACTATGAAGACGGTTCTTGGTAACTGGAGGTCAGCGATAGCAAAACTTCTGTGTAACTTTCTCTGCAAAGGCGATATGGATTTTGATAAACAGTTGGAACTGGCAAGAAAAGAAATGCCGGCTTTGTTCGAGAAGTGAAACAGCTAATTTTATTTGTCTTCTATGAAGCTGAGCAGATAATCCCTGAACTTCGTAGGTAAGAGCCATCTGATTCCCAGCTTTTCCGCCCATTTAATAGCGCCATGGTCAACTGTAACAAGCAACGCATCAAGTTCCTTGGCCAGCAGGATCAGATCCACATCTTCTTTGCTATCTATAATCCCCTCACGTAGCGCCTCCCTGTAGCTTTTACGCATATTCTGGATTACCTGCTTCTCCTCGGCATCACCAGCGCCCCTGACAGCTTTCTCCGCAATTCTCAGGCCTTTATTAACTCTATCCCGAATATCTTCTATGAGCTCATATAAAAAAATTGCGGGACACTGAAGTTCATGCTTGCTCGGTGATTTCTGACGAAGAATAGCAAGCAGCTGCCCCGGGATTTTCCTCCTGTCAACAAAATTCAGAAGTTCATTGAAAATTGATGATGGCATGTAAAACTCAAGACAGGGAATCTGCTCGGCTAACAGTAGGAATCCCTTAATCGCCTCGGTAGGTGAGTCCCCGAAATCGCTGCGCACATCGGGATTTACAAAAAGGCTGGTATCAAGTACTAATCTGTCTTTTCTGGATTTTACAGGCTTCATTAATATCAAGGGTAAAAGTGTTCCAGCTCTTACATTTGGGACATCTGCCAGACCAATCCCTCGAAGAATAGTCACAATGAGAACAGCAGTATGGCACAAGAAGATGGCCTTCTGCGCTCAGTGCTTTCTTTAATTCTTCAACAGATTCTTCATGCTGTGAACGTCTTTCATATATACATCCAAGGAGTGTGTGAAAGGCTTGGTTATCAAAAGCTGAAGTGTCTATTGCATTGACCGTGTCAAAAGCATAATCTATCATTTCCAGCCTGTAATAAAGCTTTGCCAGTAAAAACTGCAGTCTCATATCCTTCTGGTCTTTCTGTATCGCTTTCTGATAAATGTCAATAATTGTCCCTGGCTCGCCTTCCGAAATGTACAGCTCTTCAAGTTTTGCAAGAAACACCAGGGGAGAACCAGTCTCATACCCATTCAGCAGTAACGTCTCAGCTTCCTTGATATTTCCGTCCTTTGAAAATGATTCAGCAAGAATCGCGTAAGCAGCAGTAAAATGACTGTCTGTCTTAATTATACTTCTCAATGTTTTTATAGCCTTTTCAGTGTCTCCATTATCCAGACTTTGGCGACCTAGTTCATATTTATAGCCAAGCAGCCTGTTGTTCTCCTCCTGTTCCTGATTTTCGGAGAGCTTGCATTTTAATAATTTCTGCTGAACTTCTACTAATTCATCCCAGTTACCGGCATGTTCATAAATAGCCCTTTTCTGGCTGAGAATCTGGATGTTTTCACTGTCAATCTCAAGAATTTCATCAAGATATTTTAAGGCTTCCTTCCATTTCTGCTGTGATGAAGATACCTTTTCAAGAGAAAGCATAACCTCTATATTCTTAGGCCTGATTTCCCTCGCCTTAAGATAAGACTCCTTGGCCATCGCATATTCACCTGTATTATGGGAAACATCCCCCACTCTCATAAGAGCGTCAAAATGGGTTGGCTCATCTTCGATGACACGTGCAAACAACTCTGATGCCTCCTCATATCTGAAAGCATGAAATGCATCCAGCCCCTTGGAGTACGACTCGTTTATTTTCTTTTCCTTCTTCTGCTCACGCTGCACCTGCCAGCCATCGATATATCGTCTGGCATCCCTTATAGCAACTATTATCGCCATTGCCAGAATACCGGAAGCAGTAGAAATAAGAATCAATGCGATTACAGGTACGGGATAAGTAATATCTCTCCATACAGTCAAGTCAACCGCACCTTTATTGAAAAATGCAAGCATGCCTACTACCACAAGAAATAATATAATAAAAAAAACAGTAAGCTTACCCATTATCTAATTCTCCAGATTAAATTTTTATTGTTCATTTATATCTATTCTTGGCGCGTCAATCCAGAACTTCTCAAGATCATAATAGCCTCTTGCTTCCTGATTAAAGATATGAACCACTATATCACCGTAATCAATCAGGATCCAGCGTGCAAAATCCAGCCCTTCTTTTCCGATGGGGAAAATTTTCTTTTTTGAAAAGTATTCATCTATAGATTCTGCTATAGCCTTAATCTGTGCCGTATTGTCACCCGAACAGATCACGAAGTAATCCGCTATTGTTGAAAGCTCCTTAAGTTCGAGAACAACAGTATCTACAGCCTTTTTATCATTTGCCAGTTCCGCCATCCTGACAGCCCTTTTTTTTATAATATCTAAGAGTCTCGCTCCTTTCTTAAATCACAAGTCGCTTGAATTGAGTTGTGTTAGATGTATAATTTATTTGAAATTATATAGGATTTCACGGAATCAGGCAAGAGATATTTAATATTTTCACTGCATTTCACCATGCTTCTGATATGAGATGATGCAATACCAAGACCTGTTACCTTACACAAAAAAAGCCTGGTGGTCAATGAAATATCCGAAGAAAATTCCATAATTTCTCCTTTATCAAGCTCTTTCAGAACCTTCTTTGTTGTACCTTTAAGATATGGTAAAGCATACAGATCAGAGAAGGTGTAACCAGGCCTCGACATCACAATAAAATTCAGAAGATTAATGAGACGCAAAGGCTGTTTCCAGTAAGGCAAATCAAGGAATGCGTCAATACCCAGAATCAAAAAAAGTTCACTGTCTGGATAGAGTCTCTGATGTTTTTTGACAGTATCAACGGTATATGATCTTTGTCGTGATTTTATTTCGATGTTGGATACTGCGAAATGGCGGTTCCCCTTTATGGCTTTTTTAACCATTTCCAGTCTGTGATTTGCCTTTGCCAGATTTGGCTTGTCAAATGGAGTTCTACCTGATGGAATAAATACAACTTTGTCCAGAGAGAACTTTTCCAGGACTTCCTCTGCAGTTCTCAGGTGTCCAAAATGGATTGGATTGAATGCCCCACCGTAGATACCTATTCTCATAATTTAATACGGAGTTCAGTTATCAATAACTATGTTACGTTCTCAACTGGCCATTACCCAGGGCAATAAATTTTGTGCATGTCAGTTCTTCAAGCCCCATGGGGCCGCGTGCATGGATTTTATCCGTTGATATGCCCATCTCAGCACCGAGACCAAACTGGAAGCCGTCACTGAACCTGGTCGATATATTCACAAATACAGAGGCAGAATCCACTTCTCTGAGAAATCTCATTGACTTAGCATAATCATTAGTAACAATCGCTTCTGTATGGGCAGAACTGTATTTTGCAATATGATCTATCGCGTCATCCATATCTTTCACAATTTTGACATTCAGGATTTTGTCAACATATTCATTATGAAAATCCAGATCATTCGCTACAGCAAGAGATTTATCAATTCGCCTCGTGTTGGGACAGCCTTTTAACAATACACCTGCTTTCTTGAATCTTTTTATTGCTGAAGGAAGAAATTTTCTTGCAACCTTTGCATCAACCAGCATAGTTTCCATTGCGTTGCATGTTCCCGGTCTCTGCACTTTGGCATTAAAACAGATGTCCTCTGCCATTTGAAGGTCAGCATCACGGTCAACAAACACATGACATACACCTTTATAATGTTTAAGCACCGGAATCCTTGAATTTTCTGTCACTGCCCTTACCAGACCCTCACCGCCTCTTGGTATGATAAGGTCTATTATTCCTTCAAGCTTTACCATTTCGATTATCGCCTGTCTGTCCGGTATATCAAAAAAAGTTATAGCTCCCTGATGTATGCCTTCTTTTTTTGCAACACCCCTTAAAATGCGTACAATCGCCTTATTGGAGTTTATAGCTTCCGAACCGCCTCTGAGAACTACTGCGTTGCCCGATTTAATACAAAGGCCTGTTGCATCCGCTGTAACATTCGGCCTTGACTCATAGATGATTCCTATAACTCCTATAGGAACGCGCATTTTACCCACAGTCATTCCGTTAGGCCTTTGCCACATTCTTATCACCTCACCAACAGGGTCCGGTAAAATTGAGATATCCGTAAGACCCTGAGCCATGTCCTCAATTCTATTCGTAGTCAAGGCAAGCCTGTCGATCATTGCTTTGGTAAGACCTTTCTTTTTTGCAGCAACAAGGTCCTTTTTATTTTCTTTCTGGAGAAGCTTTTTCTGTTTTCTTAAAGCCTCTGCCATTTTTATTAATGCACTATTTTTCCTGTCAGAAGACGCACGAGCCAAAGCCCTTGCCCCTTCCCTGGCTTCCTGTGCCTTTTTCAGAACATATGATTT
>CAZVHL010000057.1:3504-8579 GCA_964626925.1 uncultured Nitrospiraceae bacterium | reverse complement strand
GCCCTGAGCCTTCTTGGTCTGTGAATTGGAAAAGACATGTTCAACTCCTTTCAAATTTGATAGGGTCCAGGGATTCGAGAAACTCCCGGGACCCGAATTTTTGTTCATCTAAGTATATCAAATTTCATATTTTTACTCAGATTGATTGCAGGTCAGCACTACCTGGATACATGATTTTTATATGGTTCAATATGTATAACTACATCAACGACTGAAGGGAATTCTTTTTTGATGGCGTTTTCTACTATGTGAGCAATATTATGTGCGTCAAGTATCTTTGTGTCAGGGTCAACATGGAGATGAAGGTCTACATTTACAAAATTTTCATTTCCCCTTGTTCTTATTCTGTGACAGTCCTTCACTCCTCTGATTTTCATAACTGATTTCTTTATGTCATCCGGATTAATGCATATTGCATCAGTAAGAACAGTTGTAGCGGATTTGAGAATCACAATCCCCATTTTAGCGATAAATATTGCGATGATAAAAGCAGCTATCAAATCAACTATAGGATATCCGGCTTTTGCAGCAATAAGACTGATAATTACAGACAGGGATATATATATGTCAGACTGAGTATGCACCGCATCGGCAATGAGAAAATCGCTTTTCAGTTCCCGCCCCTTTCTGGATTCATAAGTCATGACCCACACATTGACAGCAACTGTCAAAATCATCACTACAAAACTCATAACAGTTACATCAATCTCATGCGGAGCATTCAGTCTCAGATAAGATTGCCTCAGTATTTCGATGCCAGCGGCAAATATGAGCACAGCTATAGCGATCGTTGAGAGACTTTCAAATTTTCTGTGTCCATAAGGATGATCAGCATCAGGCGGTTGAGATGCTATCCAGATACCTATAAGGCCTATAACATTTGATGTCCCGTCGAAAAAGGAATGAAAACCGTCAGAAAACATGCTTATGGAATCAATCGCATAACCATAAATAATCTTTGCAGTAGCTACGCAGATATTCAGAAGCAGTGTTAAGAGCAGAACTTTTCTGACTTTACTGAGTCTTGACATAAGTAGAATTATACCATTCGCGGTCAGTCATAAACGAGAATCATTTTCCGATGCAAAAGTTTGAAAAGATTCTGTTCAGGATATCCTCGGGGGTTGTGATGCCCTGAATTTCACCTATTGCATCAAGCATTTCTCTTAAATCAACCGAAAGGAATTCAGGGGAGAATTTTTCGTTTATACCGGTTACAAACGTATCCAGAGAAGAAACTGCCCGCTCCAGGGCGTTTACATGTCTTACATTAGTAACAGTTTCTTTACCGGATGCAGTTTTACCATTTAGAGCTGTCTCAACTATTTTATCTCTCAATTGATCGAGACCGGTTCTCTTTTTAGCGGATACCTTAATAGTTTTATGAGACAGATCAACAGGTTCTTTATTTATGAGGATAGATGAAAAAGAGACAGGTTTTTGGGGCAGATCAATTTTATTGATCACGAGTATGGTCTTGGGGATGCTTAAATTATTAATTAATTCTATATCTGAATCGTGCAGTGACTCGCTTCCATCAATGATTAAAAGAACCAGGTCCGCATCTTCGATCGCCCTCAAACTCCTTTTCACACCTGCCTGCTCCGCAATATCCTCAACGTTTCTGATACCGGCAGTGTCCATGATTTTTATTGGCAAGCCCTGAATATTCAGATATTCCTCAATTACATCTCTGGTAGTACCGGGCGCCTCTGTTACTATTGCCCTGTCCTGATCAAGAAGTGCATTCAGCAGGGATGATTTGCCGACATTCGGTCTTCCAACAATAGCTGTTTTAACGCCTTCTCTTAAGATTATTCCGTATCGTGAACCTTCAATAAGCTTCATCAGGGACTTGCGGATCTTCATGGCGCTCTTTTTCATCTGTTTTATAGAAACAGGCTCCAGATCCTCTTCAGGAAAATCAATGTATGCTTCTACAAAGGCTGCAAGTTCTATTAACTCATTTCTTATGGATTCGATTTTATTTGACAGGGTCCCCTTGAGCTGATTCATCGCACTTTTCTGGCTTTCAACAGTCAGGGAATTGATAATATCCAGTACAGCCTCTGCCTGTGCAAGATCAATCCTTCCATTCAGAAAAGCCCTCCTTGTAAATTCTCCCGGTTCTGCAAGTCTGGCCCCGTTAGTCAGGGCAAGTTCCAGTATCCTCCTGAGAGGAACCGAACCTCCGTGGCAGTTTATCTCTACGATATCTTCTCTTGTGTAAGTGGCAGGTGATTTCATTACAGATACAAGCACTTCATCTACGATCTCTCTGTTTTTTGGATTAATTATATGACCGAAAATTATTCTGTGAGAAGCAGTATTCCGGAGTTTTTTCTTTTTGGGAGAACGGAAAATGGTATCAGTGATCTTTATAGAATCACTGCCGCTTAATCTGACTATTCCTATTCCACCATGTCCGAGCGGGGTTGAGATGGCTGCTATGGTATCATCCATAAACATAAAGGCAGTTACCCGGAGACTGAACCATGACCACTGTTACGCGGCTTTTTTATTTACGAAATATTGCTGGATAATCCCAAGGGTGTTATTGACCAGCCAGTAAAGGACGAGCCCTGAAGCAAAAGTAAGAAACATGAATGTAAATATGATCGGCATAAACATCATCATCTTTGCCTGTTTTGGATCCATGGCTGTTGGGGTCATTTTTTGCTGGAGTACCATTGTAAGACCCATGACAATCGGAAGCACATAATAAGGATCTTTTACGGAAAGGTCGGTTATCCACAGTACAAATGGCGCCCCCCTTAATTCAATCGCTCTAAGCAGAACATTATAAAGAGCGATAAATACAGGTATCTGCAGGAACATAGGCAAACAGCCCCCTATAGGATTTACCTTATGCTTCTTGTAAATAGCCATAGTTTCTTTCTGCAATTTTGCGGCATCATTCTTATACTTTTCTTTTAATTCTTTCATGAGAGGTTGAATCTTCTGCATCTTTTTCATCGATTGCTGGCTCTTGTGCAGTATTGGTATGAACGGGACTCTTGTTACAATTGTAAGAAGAATGATTGACCAGCCATAGTTGCCAAAAAAACTATAAAAGTATTTCAGTACCCAGAAAAGAGGCATCGCGACAACAGAAAACCAGCCGAAATCAATTATATACTCAAATCCTACGTTAAAAGTCTTTAGTCTGTCGAATTCCTTGGGGCCGGCATAAAAAATAAAGTTATGTTTCTGAGGCGCCAATTTTAAAGCTATTCCATATGCTGCACCTTCCTGCCAGAGAGTTGCACCTTCAACAGGTGATAACGGAATTATAGCTGCGGCAAAATATTTGTCTTCCTGTGCTATCCATTTGATATTACCGGTCAGAAATTTAGGGCCATCACCATCATCAAACTCTTCCCGGTCAGTCCCGATAAGCGCTACAGGTCCCTTGTGTTCTCTCTGCTTTTTATCGAATATACCGAAGTCTGTGCCAACCGGCAGAAGGAATGATGGTGTCCCGGCAGTTTCTATAGAGAGGTCGACCCTGTAATCATCATTGTAGAAAACGAATTTTTTCTTTATGGTGATACCGTTACTGCTATATGTAAAAATTAATTCTCCATCGGTATCTCCACGGTCGGAGAGTGTAATTTTTTTTGTGTTAGTTGCATATATTAATTTTTGCGGCATATGACGGTCCGGCCCCTCAAGAATTATCGACAGTGGTGGGATCACTCCCGGTTCTTTTAATAGAACAACAGGTATGTTGTTACCCTGCTCAGTGTATTCTTTGAGTTCCCAGTATGATATTATGCCTCCGCGCGTGGAAAATACTGCTTTGTACAGATCTGTTTCAACGACAATATTGCTCCCTATGTCACCTGTGATGACCGTTGGTTCAGAGACTACCGGTGCCGCCAATGGTTCTTGTTGTTGTTGCTGCGTATCCGGTACTTGAGGCGTTGATACTATCTGTTGTCCGGGAATTCCATCAGGCGGCAGGTCTGCTGGTGGATTTAATTGCTTTTGAACAATCGACCATCCTACGAGAACGATTAGTGAAAGCAGTACAGCTGTAATTGTCCTTTTATCCATTACTTTGCTCTTCCAAGACCTTTTAAAGGATTGACCGGATCATATCCACCTGGATGAAACGGATGGCATTTAACTATTCGCCTCATAAAAAGCCAGAGGCCCTTTATTAAACCGTACTTTTCTACAGCGTCCATACAGTAGCTTGAACATGTTGGATGAAATCTGCAGGATTGCGGAAAAAACGGAGATATGAATTTCGTATACAGATTAATTATGGTTTGCAATATTACTTTCACGATTTCAGGAATAAACTGTTTGCTGGAATAAGGATTAGGCACGTTTTTTAAACGGACAACCTTTTTCTGCCTTTGGTACGCCTTCTTTTTATTATATGACGACCACCGCTTGTGCTCATCCTTGTTCGGAAGCCATGCGTTCTTTTACGCTTTTTATTATGAGGACGATACGTAGTATATGTCATTGTGATCTCCTAAAATGATTACTGAGGAACCCGAGGAAAATAATTTACTCAGTCCAGTTAGATATTTTACTTGTAGCTCTAAAAAAAATCAATTATTGGATAGCCGCATGACCCATTATTGGTCTCAGCAGCAGGAAAGGACGGTTACTCACAACTTGCCGGATTTTCTCAGGAATATCCAGAAATATTTTAAACTGGACAGGAGCATCGCAAGACCGAAGCCAATATATATTATAGCCAGGTACTGTTTTGGCAATGATGAATGTCTGAGCGTCATTCCCATGCCTATCATAATAACAACCGTTATATAGCTTTTCCATGGCTGAAATGAAAAAATGCATAACCTGTCTTTTTGGGTCAAAATGCGTTCGGAGTTTTGCTTAACCAGTTTTAAGAAACCAAAATGGTATATAAAGAGTGCAAGTGTGATTCCGAACAATCCAAACCAGAATGCATTTGAAGCGCTGGTCTGGGTAAGCCATTCTGCTGCAAGATTGCAGAGAAGAATACCTACTATTAACCACACAACTCCGGCAAGAATAAGCAGGAGTTTTTTATCAACAGCAGGATTGAGGTTTTTCATCATAGAATCTAT
>CAZVHL010000057.1:0-3404 GCA_964626925.1 uncultured Nitrospiraceae bacterium | reverse complement strand
AAAAAAGACTTTGTTATTACGACAAGTATCAGCACAACAATAAGAGACACGGCAGCTACATCTGACCCTGCATGTTTCGCTGTATTCAATCCATCAGAGAAGATTTTTTTTATCGGTTCAAATAATATGACATAGCCTATTACAGCGGCGCCTATTGCGGTTATCAAAACTGCCCCGGCAGCAATATCTTTGATTTCTTTTGCTTTTTTGTCGTATTCCTTGAAAAGTATGTCTGTGATCGCTTCTATAGCTGTATTAATCATTTCTACAGAGATTACAACAACCGTTAAAATTACTAAAATCGCAAAATCTGACCAGCTTATGCCAAGCATAAAGCTTACTATAAGCACCACGAGAGCAGCATAAAGGTGATAACGCATGTGACGCTGCGTTTTTGCTGCGTGAAGAATCCCCTCTATCGCGTTATTAGCACTCTGAATCCATTTTCTTAGCGGCATCAAAAATCTCCTGCTCTTTTTTAATCATTTTTCTTGCACCGGAACCTGAGTTTTCATGCTCATAGCCCAGAAGATGCAAAGTCCCATGGATTAGCAGACGAGAAATTTCATCATGGAATCCCATGCACGAAGTTTCTGCCTGGCGCTCTGCACATGGCACGTTTATAACTATGTCCCCCAGTACGTTAATGCTGTCCTCCCTGGTCACCGGAATTTGAGATTCGAAAGAAAGCACATCGGTGCTCTTACTTATGCCCCTGTATGCACTATTTAGTTGCTGCATCTTTCTGTCACCAACAAACAGTATGCTTAACTCTGCCGGGGGCTGTTCTAAAAGGGTGAGAATATTGCAGGCTGTTTTTATTATTCTTGTCTTATTCAGGGATCGATGCCGCTGTTGGTTTTTGATGAGTATTTTCATGTTCCATATCAAAGCCGGGGTAATTGATTCGTTTGTGGTACATACTGGTGAGAAGATAAACAAAATTGCTCCTGATTTCCCGGATATCTTTCAGGGTAAGTTCACAATTATCTAGCTGACCATCAATAAAGCAATGATTGATAATCTTATCAACAAGCATAGAAACTCTGGCAGGTGAAGTATCCGTTAGTACCCTGGATGCAGCTTCAACCGCATCTGCCATCATCACAAGGGCGGCTACACGGCTTTGGGGTTTTGGTCCGGGATACCTGAAATCCTCTTCAGTTAGTGGCGTTATAGTTTCATTATGTTCTTTGGCCTTCTGATAAAAGAAAGTTTGTACTGATGTGCCGTGATGCTGCTGAATAATATCTATCACTACCTGTGGGAGATTATGTTGCTTTGCGAGCTCAACGCCCTCTTTCACATGTGACAGTAGAATCAGGCTGCTCATTCGCGGAGCAAGCTTGTCGTGTTTGCTTAATGTGACGATCTGGTTTTCTATGAAATAATCGGGCATTTTGACTTTACCGATGTCGTGGTAATATGCGCTGACTCTTGCTAATAAAGGATTTACTCCGACCGCCTCGGCAGCAGATTCGGTCAGATTTCCCACAATGATGCTGTGATGGTATGTTCCGGGCGCTTCTACCAGAAGTTCCCGCATAAGAGGTTGATTAAGATCAAGTAACTCAAGGAGACTGATATCTGTTGTCATTTTAAAAACATATTCAAAGAGAGGCAGAAGGGCTGATACCAGAGTGACAACAATGATCCCGTTCAACAAAGCAGATGCTCCGGTTATCAATGGAGCTATTGATATCAGCTGATTTTTAAACAGGGTTATCATCAGTGCGGTCAGAAAACAAACCAGACTCATCATAAAACCGGCCCTCCAGATCGCTGAACGTTTTCTGCAACTTATAACTCCGAACGAGGCTGTAAGACCGGATGCAAATACAAAGATCGAATACAGCGGGCTGTTCAGCCATAATCCGGCAATGAGACTCGTTATAACTGTAAATACTATCGCTGTATGAATATCGATTAACAGGGCAGTTAGCATACAACCTGTGGCAAGTGGGATAGCATAGACAAGAAGGTTAGGATCAACAGTTCCTATCCATTTTGTGAATCCTTCAACTACATAATAAAAGGTATGTCCAATAAGAAGGTTGCCTGACAGAAGCGTACCTATAAGCAGAAGCATCTTATGGTTTTTCTTTATCTCGGGCTTGTAACGTAGAAAATCTTTGTACATTATCAGCAGAAGCAGGGCAATAATAAATGAAATGCCGGTAATTTTTTCTAATGAGAACTCACTGTCCCAGATTACCGCAATATCCAGAAGTGCAGTAAATATTATAAGGAGGGAATATTTCTTGAGGTTATCCCGATTGATCTGGAAAAACTTGTTCTTCTTATCAACCAGCTTATTTTTTTTCATCGCTTATTATTACGGTTTTTTTCGAATTTGTCATAAGCCTTAATAATATCCTGGACCAGCTTATGTCTTACCACATCTTTTTCAGAAAAGTAAACAAAGGTTAATCTCTTTATTTCCTGAAGTATTTTTTCTGCCTCGATCAGCCCTGAATTTTTGCCAACAGGGAGATCGATTTGTGTGATATCCCCGGTAATTACGGTTTTAGAGTTAAATCCCAGCCTTGTAAGGTACATCTTCATCTGTTCTGATGTGGTGTTTTGTGCTTCATCGAGAATAATAAAAGAATCATTCAGTGTCCGGCCTCTCATAAATGCAAGCGGTGCTATTTCAATTACTCCCTTATCAATTAGGCGGTTAGCCTTTTCAGCATCCATCATATCAAACAGAGCGTCATATAGAGGTTTAAGGTATGGATTGATCTTTTCGTAAAGGTCTCCAGGTAAAAAACCGAGCTTCTCGCCAGCCTCAACAGCGGGCCGTGCCAGAATAATTCTGCTTACCTGTTTCTGTAGAAGCGCGTTTATCGCCATCGCCATAGCAAGATAGGTTTTGCCGGTACCTGCCGGTCCTATGGCGATTACCATATCGTACTGCTTGATCGCTTCGATGTATTTTCTCTGCGTTTCTGATCGCGGAACGATAAATTTCTTTTTTGATGACACAGGGATATTGCTCAGAAAGTATTCTTTCAGGGAGTTGGTGTCAGCAGTTGGAGGGGTGCTTTCATTTGTAGACTGTTTATTCAGGTCAGGATCATCAATCGCCTTTAAAACATATTTAACGTCTTCCGGGCTAATGGCATAACCATTTGAATTAATAGAATATAATTCTTTGATAAACTTCCGAGCTTTTGTTACTGAGGGTTCTTCGCCCTGGAAAAAGACCTTATTCCCCCGGATCGAGGCTTCAATTCCAAGGGACTCCTCAATAATCTTTAACGTCTTGTCAAGCCTTCCATATATTGATGAAAGGTCTTTTTCTTCACCGAAATCCAGCTCGAGCTTAATCGTGTTCCTTCTCCTTTTCGCGGCAATAAGAAGCGGGAAATGCTTGATAATAACAATCACTTCCCGCTATA
>CAZVHL010000056.1:0-8731 GCA_964626925.1 uncultured Nitrospiraceae bacterium | reverse complement strand
CTGTGCCAGTAGAGAATCGGCAGAGGGTCTGACCTCTTTGCCTCTGCAACCAAGAGAAATCAAAAAAGCTATTATTAAGATAAGATAGATTCCCTTCATCATTTCATAGTGATTCTACATCTTTCTGATGAGCTAATTCAACAGGATAAGAGGTTATCAAGGGCTACTTCTGTTAATTCTTCAGGTAATTGTATCTTCATAAAAAGAAAATAATATATCTCTAACAGGAAAAAACAATAAACAGGAAAGAAAAATCAGGCATCAATGGTGGATGATGATATAATCTTTTGTGCCTCTAAGATATATCCATCTATCTCCTTTTTTTCTACCTCTATAAAATTTTTGGTCAGTTTTGCCATTTCTCTATAAAAGGATAATTTTGCTTCTGAGATCACCTTATCACAAAAGATAGGTGACCAGTGGATAAGATGTTCATCGATAAATTTCTTTTGCATTTTTAAACAATAGGGTGCCCCATCACGATCACCCTCCTCCCATGCCCCTGCCTCACGAGCTACAGCCTTTTGCATAAATTCCAGCTCCACGCTGATATGGTCAGGTATACCGGTAAATTCAGGCTTATATTCAAGCCCTGCTGATTCTATAAACTTCTTTACCAAAACAGTATCTTTACCCCAAAGCCTTTCCCAATGACCATCCTCTCTTTTATGGTGTACTGATTCATGAGGAGAAATATGTTTGCCAGGACCCAGAAAGAGCCTGCAGTACTCCACTGCGAGGTCTTCGATTATTTTATCCTCTGAGGTCTTTAAAATATCTTCCCCAAGTTGAACACCCTGTTCAGATAACACCTCCAGAAACTGAGGATCTTTAATCTTTTTCAAGAGATCAAAGGTAAGTTCTTTGTAATAAATGAGGGCTAAGAAACCATAAATATTACTTCGTTGCCTGGCTATTTCTACCATCTCTTTTAATCCTGATTTCTTCATTTAAGAATATTTCCCACAAAAGGGAGCCCCTCCATACAGAGGGGCTTTAAATCATTAAGTCTTATGTTATATCTTTGTAACGGTTACTACCGTATCCAACCCGCTCAGTTGACCGGTTATCGGATCAGAATCCTTTGGTATTATACTGTTAGTAGGCGCACCATGGGTATCCCACCACTTATGCTGGATGTCAGGATCATTATCATGAGCACCACCTTCTACAGATGATTTTTTGCCCGATGCATATCTTCCTGCCTCCCACCGCCCAAGATGATAGGAAATAGCCACTACACCAGGAACAATCTTCTCTGTTACCTTGGCAGTGGTCTCAATCTCGCCTATCTTGGATTTAACCTTAATTTTATCTCCATCTCTAACACCAACCATGGAGGCGGTCTTTGGGTTAATCCATGCAGGATTGTCATGATACAGCTCCATAAGCCACTTGCAATGGGCACTTGTTGAATTATTGAGGACGGCAACCTTATGGGTGGTAAGGATCAGCTCGTTCGGGCGCATCTCTTCATGTTCTGGAATAGGGATATAGACAGGCAGTGGTGAGAAACCCTCCATCCTTAGCAGGACAGAATAGAGCTCAAAGTAACCTGTCTTATTGAGTTTGTAAGGTCTAAAGCCTTCATAGAGCTTGTCTCCAATCTTCTGACAGACATAGCCTTTATATGCACCCTTTGTACGTGTGTAACCCTTCTTCCCTGCCTCTTCTTCACTCTTTGCCTTGGACTTCTTCCAGTTCCAGTACACTCCTGTAGCCTCATTAAAGATCACTCCATCCTTCTTAATATCTTTTTCCTTTACTTCTCTCTTATACCCGTAATAAGAAGGTTTTTCATTCGGGTCATGCCACACGCCGTGTTCCTTCATATATTCAAACCCCGGGAAGTTTTTCTTTACCCTCTGGGCTGTCAGCTCACAGGATTTCCTGACAAACTCCTCCATAGATTTAATACCCAGTGGCATATTCATCCTCTCTGCAAGCTCGCAGAGGACCTCCTTAAAGTCCCTTGCCTCACCAAGTGGTTTAATCACCGGTTGACGAATATAGTATTCAGGTATCCGTGCTGGAGAGATCATATCATCCCATGCCCATCTCTCAAGATAGGTGAGATCAGGCAGGATCATATCTGCCAGCGAACTGGATTCATCATAGATGATATTTGAAGTAAAGGTAAAGGGTATCAGTTCCTCATCCTTCAGAATCTCCATGCTCTCCTTGGACTCAGGATTGACATACACAGGGTTGTAACAATACCACATATAGACCTCCGGTCTTCCAGCCCTGCCGTCTTTGATCATATTCAGTACCTGATGGCCCTGTCCACGGATAGAAAAGACTGCAGAGCCTTTAAAGCCTTTATGGATTTCAAGCCCTTTCTTTATCTTTGCCTCTGTCTTTGATTTGGGATATTCCCAATATGGCGCCACCCCTCTGCATCTTCCGCCGGGGATCTCGAGGTTTCCTGTAATAGCGGCAAGCATCTCCGCAGCCCTTTCAGTTTCACAACTATTATAATGCGCTATTGCACCACGGTAAGTTAACACATGGGCAGGCTTTGTCCTTGCAAAATCTATTGCCAGAGACTCAATCTTTGGGGCGCTTACGCCACTTATCCGCTCTGCCCATTCAGGGGTATATCCGGCAAGATGAGATTTCAGAGCGGATATCTTTTCATCCACAGAGGCATTGACATCCTTTGTAGTTCGGATGAATTTGAAAAACCCTTTGTCATAGAGATCGTTTTGCATTATTATATTACACATTGCAAGGAGAACAGCACCATCAGTTCCTGGTTTGATTGGCATCCATTCAGTTGACTTTGCAGCAGTGTTGGAGAGCCTTACATCAAAGGTCACCATCTTTACGCCCCTGTCAACCATCGCCCTTATAAGTCTATGAGATGCGGGGATATGGTTGGTGTGTGCTTCAAACACATTAGTGCCGAAATTAAGGACAAACTTGGTATTGTCAAAATCCGGTGAGTCATAATATATACCCGATGTAAGTTGCTGGGCAGCGAATTTACCTGACAGACAAATAGAATCAACATCTGCATATGTTGTTGCACCCCATGCACTCTTCAGGAAGAGTTCAGTTATAAGCTTATGGGCACTCCCCTCATATGCTCCAACGTGATAAAATAACTTTTCCGGCTCTCCTGCATCACGGAGTTTCTTCAGTCGTGAAGCCAGCTCTGTAAGTGCCTCCTCCCAGGTGATCCTTTTCCACTTATGCTCGCCGCGCCTGCCGACCCGCCTCATTGGATAAAGGACCCTGTCAGGAAAGTAAGGCACGTTGGGACCTGCCTGTCCCTTGGCGCACATCTTCCCACCACTCCTGATAGAGTTGGGGTTTGGTTCCATTTTGACTATCCTCCCATCCTCCACAAAGCCTATTGCAGGATCTTGGGCACTACACTGCCAGCAGGCAGTGTGAACGGCTTTTCTCTCAACCCCGGTCTTTGGTGAAAAATCCTTACCACCACTTCTCAGCTTTACAGTCCCAGCCAAAGCAGAGGAACCGGCAAACTCACTACTCGCAAGAATGGCGCCAGTAGCTATACCCAACTTTATAAAACCTCGGCGTGTTAGAATTCCCATTTTATAATATAATACCTCCCATCTTCAACTAACTAAAACGTTGTTACTTCTTTCTACTCAAATTGATCTCTAAATTCCTTTTCCTTTGTCTTTTTGTCAATCCTGTAACGAGTTAAGACCTTGTGAGGATCAATATAAAACACATAAGGCATTGTCTTCTCCTCTGGCAGAAGTGTTGTTGTCTTTCTGTTGTCCAGTAAATTAAACTCCTTAACAAGTTTTGAGACCTCACTGCCGGGGTCATTCAAATCCCCCAATATTCTTGCTTCTCCCTGACAGGTATTTACACATGCCGGGACAAACCCCTTGTCAACCCTGTGCTGACAGAAGATGCATTTACCAACTCCTAAGGCCTTTTCCCTATCAGGTCTTGTCAGTTTCACACGAGGGTCAATATAACGCACACCATAAGGGCATGCATCAATACATTTGTAACAACCAATACACAGAGACATATCCAACAGGATCATTCCATCAGGACGTTTATAAGTGGCGCCTGTTCTGTAACGAACTTTCCCCATCTTCATTCTTCTGCCGCTTTTTGCCTCAGGACATTTCTCGACACATGGTGGAACCTGCTCTTCCTTCTCAGGATCTCCTGCACAGTGGTTACATAGACGAGGTAGAAAATGCTTTTGTGGATTAGGATATTTGCCCCATTCTACATTTTTTACTACAGCATTCCATCTTCCCAAGGCAACATCAAACTCAGCCTTACACGCAACTGTGCAAGCGCGGCAGCCGATGCATCTGCGAAGGTCAATAACCATTGCCCACCGGGGAACCTTTTTCGCAGCCTCTGCCTTCTTAGGCAAAAGACCTGCTGTCGCAACTGCTGCCATCGCACCACCTGCTTTTAAAAGGCCTCGACGGGATAAGGTTGCACCCTTACTCATCTTTACCTCCTTCTTTAGGGCTGTTTATATTTATCTGACACATAAACATCTCTCCCCTCTCTTACTTTATCATCCCCTTGCTGAGAAGATTGTTATCATTCTTCAAGTAATCTATCAAATCCTCAAAGTTATTCATTGCGATATCAAGAAGCATTATAGAGTACTTCTGATTATGGACACCCCCACCATACTCAACAATACGCATACTCTCCTGACCTTCTTTTAACATCTCTTTAGCCTTTTCCAACTTTTCTTTAGAAACCCTGCCCTCTGCTTTAGCGATAACTTCTGAGGCCTCTTTTTCGAGCCCCTTAGCATACTTCAATTCTTCATCAATCTTCTCCTTCCATGCTTTCACCATCTTTTCTTGCCTCTCGGTATGACAGGCAGCACACGTCTTCGCAGAGCCATGTACAACCATATCCCCCTTAATAACTTTTTCCTCTTTATGACACCCCAGACAGGTGGTCTTTACATCAAACATAAGGGCGGGCGTTTTTGAAACCCCTTTCCGTTTTTCACCAGCCATGATGATTTTCTGATAAGTATGGTGATCGGGATGACAGGCTTTGCAATTCAATCTTGCAACATCCAGGAAATCAACTTTTTTATGTTGTATAACGGTATGACATTCAAAACAGTCAGCAGCCTGTGTTGCAACATGTGATTTATGCATAATCTCTTTCTTGTTTTCCTTCTTTAATGCCTCCAGTGCCTTACCCCTCTCGTGACATTCCAAACACTCTTTTTCCTTTACATCTCCACTTCCATGAACAAGTTCAGCGTGACAGCTTGCGCACGGCACCTTTGCCTCTTCAAGGCTCTTATGAGTAATAGGCTTCTCCTTCTCCTCAAGCTTTACTTCTATCTTTAATTCTATAAATTGTTTCTGCAGTGGTTTTTCTGGGACCTCGTGGCAGAGAGAGCATTTGCTTCGTTTTTCGTTGAGTTCGAGATTCTTAAAATGGCAGAGAAAACAGGATTCTTTGGAGACATCAAAATGCTTCTGTTCACTCTGACGCCGATGACAGGTGCTGCAGTGCAACTCATGACCTTTTACCCATTTTTCCTTGTCATAATGTGCCTTATGGGTAAAGGGGACTATAGCCTTTGTCTTATCCGGTCTTTCATACTCTGTAAATTTGAGCTTTTTAACCCAGTACTCTCCTTCTTTACCCTTGCCTGTTGTGGGATGGCACTTTGATGTTGTGCAGCTGCGGTCGTCAATCCTCGGTTTTGTTCTTACTGTTGACTCCTCCATATTTACGATTGTTATCAGCCTTGATAAAACCTCCAGCTCGGTCTTCATAAATTCCCACTCGGTCTTCTTCTTTAAAGCAGCCTTTTCAGTTGTCGGAATTCTTTCATGTTCACGGATTTTGATGTCCAATCTCTCAGGTGGGTAATGACATTCAGCACAGGAGACATTTTTATGTTTCTCGTCCCTCTTCCATGACTCATGTGCCTTTTTTATAACCTTGGGATAGGTCAGGACATGACAGTAACCACAAAAGAATTGAGATTTCAGTCTTTGATTAATCGTCTCACCTAAGCGTGTCTCCTCTGCAGAATATAATGGAGATCCCTTAAAGACTATCAGGATCATAACAAGGATAAAAAACATTACTCTCCTCATCTACTTAATCCTCCTTTTTGTGCTGGATATCTCAATGTCTACTTTCTTCATGTCTAACAATTTCACTTCCCATGAACAGTAAATGGTATTGGCATATCTGCCTTTTTGGCTGCATCCAGAAACTCAACAAGATTTTCTAATGGAGTATCTTTATGATAATGACAACTGCTGCAGGAATTTGGCTGTTTATCAACTCCCCCTGCTTTTATGCTCTCCGCAGGAGAGATAAATTTAAATGTATGACTATATTTATTATCTCTTGTCTTTGGCATATGGCATGCAATGCAACTGCCGAAGGTATGAATTCTATGAGCAGACCTTCTCTGGAATGCTTTATGACAATCCATACAGAGGCGATCTGAAGTAAGCTTTGTCATAGCAACTTTCACCTCTCCTTTTGGATGAGGATTATGACACTTTGTGCACGTAACTTTCACTTTTGCATGCACACTTTCCCTCCACTCATTATATTGCCGGGGGTGTGTTTTCACTTCTTCTGGCTCTTCCTGATAGTAGAGATACAAGGGTTCCTCCGGTAAATAACCATATGGATAGCTATATTGCTTTGGAAAGCCTTCTTTGTGTGAGGAAACCTCCATAGTGCTTGTTCCCCAGCTATGGCACTGACCACAGATCATTGCACGGAGCCGCCATGTCAACTTTGCAGGGTTGACAATGGTTTCCTTTTCGTAATCAAAATACACGCTGGCAGCCTTTACATGGTTGCTGCCTGGTCCATGGCATGCCTCACATCCTTTACCCGGATATACCCATGTGGAATTAAAAGAATCCCCGGATTTGTCATAATTTATCTTCAATCCGGTGACATGGCAACCACCACACCTGAATTGCCAGATACTTCCCGGGTCACTCCAATACTCACCATCTCCAGGATAGTTATTCTTTAGACCATTGAAATCAACCCATCTCCTCCTTTCGATATCCCACTCAACTGGAAGGACATGTATAGCACCGTTGGAGAATTTAGTAAGATAGTTCTGTCTCCTCCCGATACCGACGACATCGGTGACTTCATAATCTTTAAACTCCCGGTCAGGACCTACGGTATTAACATAAAACTTGCCGTTTTTCTTAAACATTGTAGTGGTGACCTTTTCATTGGCGAGCATCGGTGACCTGCCCGTAACTTTCACTGCCAGTTTATTGTTCCTCTCAAAATCGCCTACAATTGAATATTCAGTAGTTTTCCAGGCATCGTATTCCTCCCAGTGACAATCTTTGCATCTCTTGGAGCCTACATACTCAGCTTTACCAAATGTAGGAGTGGGAGCTTTACTAATTCCCTGAACTTTCACCTCTTCTTGTGCCAGTAATGTGGTGTCAGGAATTATTAAAAGCACCACACCCAAAACAAGCCAAATAACCCAGTAATTTAAAAAAATATTTTTAACTCTACTAACTAAATTACTCAATTTTTTTGCCTCCATTTATCAATAATTTGGTTTTCTGTAATTTTCTTCCATTGGGAGTAACTTGGAAAGCACCAAGTAAAGGAATGTCAACAGTGCCACTAATCCTATCGCCACTGATATTTCAGTGAATGTGGGGTGATAATATAATTCACCCATACCGGGGAATAAAGGAACTAATTGCCCTACTGATATTAAGTGGATACGATAAGCCAGTATCGCTAACACTGTTAGAATTGTAGCAACTAACAGTCCATTGGGTGTCCTCCCTTTTTTAAATAAAAGGATGATAAAGGCAGCTACCAAGCCACCCATATTCAATGCAAACACCGATGCATATCTACCCGTTAGAATCTCCCATACCTCCAGTGCCTCCTTCATTGCACTATATTTCTGAATAAAATGGTCGAAAAAGTCAAGGAATATAGTTACCAATATAAAAAAGGCAAGCAGCTTGCCCATATGATCATAGGTTTCAGGGCTTAGGAGATCTTTCTTTTCTATTTTTGAGGTCAATATCGCCACCAATATTACAAGGGCAAATCCACTTGCAAGTGCAGAAACTACAAAATGCACCGGCAACATAGGGGTGTTCCATATTTCCCTTGCCTTTACAACACCGAAGATGGAACCTGTAAACGCATGCACTATCCAGAGGGCATAAGGAACCGCAAGAATGCCCAGCCATTTTGCTATCTTTTTATCCCTCCGGTTAGCTTTCCCCAGGGTGATTTTTATTGTATAGTATAATTCTACAGATAAGATTACCATAAATACATAGTAGCTTGATGAGGAGATGAGGAAAAGTGATGTCAGATTGTGAAGTATCAAGGGAACCTTCATACCTACAAGAGGAACCCCCAAATCAACCAGTACGAATTGTGTGGCACCAAAAATACAGAGCAGTGCGAGAAGAATCGCTCGTGTTCCCATTGGCTTGTAGTCTTTTCGCCCGAAGCCATATATCAACAGTCCAACCATTGTGGCCCCGGCGCTTAGACCTATAAAGAACGCCAACCCGGATATGTACAACCCCCAGGGCACTACGTCACTCAAACCGCTAAGTCCGTGTCCTCTTGTTAACAAAAGAAACCAATTGTAGCTGCCCCAGACGAATATGGCCCCCAATACTGCAGCAAATGCGTAAAACGCTCTGCTCGTGTCTTTCATGGTCTCGCTAATATAAGCAAAAAAATTTCTGAT
>CAZVHL010000055.1:2172-8963 GCA_964626925.1 uncultured Nitrospiraceae bacterium | reverse complement strand
TCACCGTCAAAATCTGCGTTAAAGGCCGTACAAACAAGAGGATGAAGCTTTATCGCCTTGCCTTCCACCAGCACAGGATCAAAAGCCTGCATGCCGAGCCTGTGCAGGGTCGGTGCCCTGTTCAGGAGCACAGGATGTTCCTGTATAACCTCATCAAGACAGTCCCATATGATATCCTCTCCATTTTCAACAACTTTTTTCGCTGCCTTGATTGTAGTAACGTAGCCCTTTTCTTCAAGTTTGCTAAAAATATACGGCTTGAAAAGCTCGAGTGCCATATATTTGGGAAGCCCGCATTGGTGCAGTTTCAGCTCAGGGCCAACCACTATTACTGAACGTCCTGAATAATCTACTCTCTTACCAAGCAGGTTCTGCCTGAAACGACCCTGCTTGCCTTTGATCATATCGCTCAGTGATTTTAGCGGCCTCTTTGTTGCAGCTTTGAGCACACGACTTCTTCTGCCGTTGTCAAAAAGCGCGTCAACCGATTCCTGAAGCATCCTTTTTTCATTACGTATAATTACGCTCGGGGCATTCAGTTCCATAAGCCGTTTTAATCTGTTATTTCTGTTTATAACTCTCCTGTACAGATCATTCAGGTCTGAGGTTGCAAACCTGCCGCCTTCCAAAGGTACAAGTGGACGAAGATCTGGCGGAAGAACAGGGACAACATCCATAATCATCCATTCAGGCTTGTTCCCGGATTTTCTGAATGCCTCTACAACTCTTAATCTCTTTGTTAGTTTTCTTTTTATACCAATAGAAGAAGATGCATTGATTTTTGCCCTCAGCTCCTTTGCAAGTGCGTCGAGGTCAATATTTCTAAGGATCTCCTTTATAGCCTCTGCGCCGATTCCAGACTTGAACTTACCTCCAAATTCCTGTACCGTTTTTCTGTGTTCTTCATCGCTGAGCAGTTCTTTAGCCTTCAACTTTACATCACCCGGATCCACCACAATATAACTTTCAAAATAGAGCACCTTTTCAAGTTGACGCATTGTCATGTCAAGAAGTGTTCCTATCCTTGACGGAATACCCTTTAAGAACCATATATGAGCTACCGGTGTTGCAAGTTCGATATGCGCAAGTCTCTCACGTCTTGATTTTGCCTGAATAACTTCAACGCCACACTTGTCACATACAACTCCTCTGTGTTTCATCCTTTTGTATTTGCCGCAGATACATTCCCAATCCTTAACCGGACCAAATATCTTGGCACAAAAAAGCCCGTCTCGTTCGGGTTTAAAGGTACGGTAATTGATAGTTTCAGGCTTTTTCACTTCACCATAAGACCAGGCCCGTATTTTTTCGGGTGAAGCCAGCCTGATCGTTATAGCCTCAAACTCTGTAGGATTTTTTGGCTTCTCGAATATTGAATAAATGTCTTCCACTTAAATCTCCCTTTAAATTTATGCCGGGGTCAGGTCTTGAATCTTGAATTTTAAAAATTCAAGATTCAAGACCTGACTCCATTTTTTAGTTATACCTTTGCTTTGCTCGAAGCACTTGATTTCCGTTTTGCGCCTCCGCCTTTCGTTTTTTCGACAAGTTTATCTTCAATAAGGTCAACATCCAATCCAAGGCTCTGAAGTTCCTTTATAAGCACATGGAATGATTCTGGCACTCCCGGTTCCAGGTTCGCATCTCCTTTAACTATCGCCTCATAAACTCTGGCCCTTCCAATGACATCATCGCTTTTAACTGTTAAGAACTCCTGAAGTGTATGTGCGGCACCATAAGCCTCAAGTGCCCATACTTCCATCTCTCCAAGTCTCTGTCCACCAAACTGGGCCTTACCGCCTAATGGCTGCTGAGTAACTAGTGAGTATGGACCTATAGAACGTGCATGAATTTTATCATCCACAAGATGATGCAGTTTCAAAATATACATATATCCTACTGTAATCGGTTTTTGAAAAGGCACCCCTGTTTTTCCATCATACAGGGTAATCTGTCCACTGCTCGGTAAATTTGCCTCCTTCAGTAGAGATTTAATCTCATCTTCTCTTGCACCTTCAAAGACAGGTGTTGAAACATAGATATCCAGTTCTTTTGCAGCCCAGCCCAGATGTGTTTCCAGTATCTGCCCGACATTCATTCTTGAAGGAACACCCAGGGGATTCAGAATGATATCAACCGGGGTTCCATCAGGCATATATGGCATATCCTCTTCCGGAACAACAATGGATATAACGCCTTTATTGCCATGTCTACCAGCCATCTTGTCACCAACCTGAATCTTCCTTTTCATTGCAACATACACTTTAACAATCTTCAGGACACCAGGAGGAAGCTCATCTCCCTTCTTAAGTTGATCAACCTTTTTATCAAACTGACTCTCAAGCAACTTAATTTGTCTTGAAGTTTCATCATATATGGATTTAAGCTCATCCGTCTTGCCTGCTCCCAGAAGATCTATTTTGCGCAGTGAATTGTCCGGCAATGTCTTTAAAACTTTTCCACTGATGGTTTCCTTTTTCTTACATAAGATACCCTTTATGCCGGTTACCCTGACGTCTTCAGCAACCTTTTCATTAAGGAGCATTTCCCTCATTTTTCCAAAGCAGTTTTCTTGAAGAATATTTCTTTCCTCTTCAAGGTTCACCTCTAACTGCTCTATCTTGTCATCCTGTATGCTCTTAGCCCTTTTATCTTTTACAGTACCCTTTCTGGTAAACACTTTGACATCCAGAACAGTACCCTCTATTCCGGGCGGGACATAAAGACAGTTTTCTCTCACTTCTTCAGCTTTTTCACCAAAGATCGCCCTGAGCAGTTTTTCCTCAGGAGTAAGCTGTGTCTCACTCTTTGGCGTCACTTTCCCGACAAGAACGTCTCCAGGCCTGATCAGTGCACCTGTTCTGATAATTCCGCTTTCATCAAGATCAGCAAGAGCTTCCTCTCCTATGTTGGGGATATCCCTTGTGATCTCTTCTGGTCCAAGCTTTGTCTCTCTCGCCTCCAAAGAAAATTCTTCGATATGTATTGATGTTAACACGTCATCTTTTACAAGCCGTTCACTGATAATGATCGCGTCTTCAAAGTTATATCCACCCCACGGCATAAAAGCAACGAGAAGATTCTTGCCAAGAGCGAGTTCACCTTTATCTGTAGCAGGTCCGTCAGCCAGTACCTGACCCTTTTTTACTTTTTCCCCTGCCCTGACAACAGGCCTCTGATTGACACATGTTGCCTGGTTTGATCTATAGAATTTAATCAGATTAAATACATCAACTCCGCCATCGCTACATTTAACAACAATTCTTGTAGCATCAACAGACTCCACAACTCCACTGCGTTTTGCAGCTATTACTACTCCGGAGTCCCTTGCAGCAACAACTTCCATTCCTGTTCCTACCCGTGGAGCATCTGTCACAAGCAATGGAACCGCCTGCCGCTGCATATTAGATCCCATCAAGGCCCTGTTGGCATCATCATTTTCGAGAAACGGGATCAGTGAAGCTGCAACACTCACAATCTGTTTAGGAGAAACATCCATATACTGCACTTCATCAGGAGTTACCAGTCTAAAATCACCTCCAACCCTTGCAGAGACCGTTTCATCAGTGAGGCGCCCTCTTTCATCCATAGGCGAAGTTGCCTGCGCAATTACATGATTTTCTCCATCAATAGCGGAAAGATATTCAATTTCATCTGTAACCTTCCCCTTTTTTACTTTTCTGTATGGTGACTCAATAAACCCGAAGTCATTTACTCTTGCATATGATGCCAGAGATGTTATCAGTCCAATGTTAGGCCCTTCCGGGGTTTCAACCGGACATATACGACCATAATGTGTTGGGTGTACGTCTCTTACTTCAAAACCGGCCCTCTCCCTTGTCAAACCGCCAGGACCAAGTGCGCTTAATCTCCTCTTGTGAGTTATTTCGGACATAGGATTTGTCTGATCCATAAATTGACTTAACTGGCTTGATCCAAAAAATTCCTTAATCACCGCTATCACAGGTTTTGCATTTATAATGTCATGCGGCATTGCTGTCTCAAGTTCTGTAAGCGTCATTTTCTCCTTAATGGCACGCTCCATTCTTACAAGTCCGATCCTGAACTGGTTTTCCAGAAGTTCTCCAACCGGCCTGACTCTCCTGTTTCCAAGGTGATCAATATCATCGACTTCACCTTTCCCGGCCCTGAGGTTAAAAAGGTACCGGAGGATTTCAATTATGTCTTTATCCGTCAACACTCTTGTATCTAATGGAACATCAAGAGAAAGACGTTTATTAAGTTTAAGTCTTCCTACTTCAGAAAGGTCATATCTTTTTGGATTAAAAAACAGCCCATCAAAAAGTGTCTTTGCGTCAGCAATTGAGGGCGGTTCACCAGGTCTAAGCTTTTTGTAAATTTCAACCAATGCCTCTTCTGTGCTGTTGACTTTATCAAGCACAAGCGTATCCCGCAGAGAAGAAAGATATCGAACACCATCAATAAAAAGCAACTGAAGAGAAGGTATTTTCACTGAAAATATCTTCTCTGCCACATCTTCTGTAATCCTCTCATTGCTCTCAAGTATAACTTCACCTGTTTCAGGATCAATTATGTCAACCAGGGTAGTTCTTTCGATAAGCTCTTCCCTGGAGATAGGTATATTCTTGATTCCGGCTGCTTCCATTTTCTTAAAAGCAGATTTTGTTATCCTGCCCCCTTCCTTGACGATCAGCTCTTTAGAACGGGGTGCACTAATGCCCTTAGATGCTCTCAGTCCAACCAGCACATCACTGATTTTCCGTGTTGCAGCACCCTTTACTATTGATATTTCTTCAATTGGATAATACTCCCTGAGAATTTCCTCCTCAGATTTACCAAGAGCTTTAAGGATAATTGTGGCATGTAATTTTTTTCTGCGGTCGATTCGAACATAAAGCGTATCTTTTGTGTCAAACTCAAAATCAAACCATGAGCCTCGAGCAGGGATTATTCGAGCAGAAAAAATAACTTTTCCTCCTGCCTGTGACTTACCTTTATCATGGCTGAACAATATTCCTGGTGAGCGGTGCAGCTGGCTTACAATAACCCTTTCTACTCCATTGATAACAAAAGTGCCTGTATCCGTCATCAAGGGAAGTTCTCCAATGTATACTTCCTGTTCCCTTGACTCCTTTAATTTTTTTTCACCAGACTCATCTTTTTCCTTTAAGTTCAGCTTTACCCTTATTTTCAGTGGCGCAGCATAATTAATGCCTTTATCAAGACATTCCCGCATTTCATATTTCGGATTACCAAATATATACTCAAGAAACTCGATTGATGCTATATCATTGTAATCAACAATAGGGAAAACACTTTTAAATGCTCCCTGTAATCCAGTATCTTCCCTCTTTTCTGCAGGAACCTTGTCTTGCAAAAAACGTTCAAATGAACGCTTTTGGATCTCTATAAGATTAGGAATTGCCAGAATTGATGGAGTTTTCCCAAAATCTTTCCTCACCCTTGAACCTTCTGCCATAACTCTCCTTTTGTAGAAGGATTCGAGGATTTGAGGATTTGAGGATTCGAGTGAATGAGAAGTAGTATCTCTTTTACTTGAACCCTTGAGTCCTTGGCCCCTTGAATCCTTTTTTGTATAAATTTATTTCAGTTCTACTGTTGCTCCCTGTTCTTCAAGCTTGGCTTTCATAGCTTCAGCCTCTTCTTTTGCCACACCGGCTTTAACAGATTTTGGAGCACTATCAACAAGCTCTTTTGCCTCTTTAAGGCCCAGACTGGTAAGCTCTCTTACCGCCTTTATAACCTGAATCTTTTTGTCACCCACAATGGTTAACACGACATCAAAACTCGTTTTCTCTTCCTCCGCAGCTGGACCTGCTGCTGCCGCGCCCGGTGCTGCAGCCACTGCAACAGGTGCTGCCGCAGTAACGCCATATCTCTCTTCAAACTCTTTAATAAACTCTGACATCTCTATGATTGTCATTTTGTCAATAAACTCAAAAACCTTTTCTTTTGTAGCAGACATTTTTCCCTCCTAAAATTTTTGTAGTTCAACGTACAATAATCCGTAGCCATCAAACCGCTTCATGGCTCGAGATTATTTACTCCTGACTACTCTCTCTGTTTTTCTTTAAAGCTTCCATGGCATACACAAATCCCGAAAGCGTTGCATTTAATGCAAATGCAAGCTTGCTCAATGGTGACTGCATTGCACCAACAAGCATAGCTAGCTGTACTTCTCTTGACGGAAGTTCAGATATGGTCTTAATCTGCGCAGGCGTACACACATCACCCTCGATAATTCCGCCTTTTATTTCAAGCTTGTCATTTTTTTTACTAAATTCAAAAACCTTCTTCGCAAGCAAAACAGGATCATCGTAACCCACCGCGATTCCTATCGGACCCGAAAATATCTCTTTTACCGCATCAATCGGTGTTCCTTCAGAAGCCCTTTTTGCAAGGGTGTTTTTTATAACCCTGTACTCAAGGGCAACGTCCCGAAGATTATTACGCAACCCTGTAATTTCTTCCACGTTCAGTCCGCGATAGTCTGTAAATACAATGCCTTTCGCTTTCTGGAATTTGCCCTGAAGCTCTGAAACAATGCTGATTTTTTCTTCCTTCTTCAATATTTCACCCCTTTCTTGATATCAGAGACTCCAGAATTAGAGAATTGCAACCAGAAAGATCAGGACACGATTGGCTGTGTTCTGCAAGCAGTATCTTCATTTTCTTTCCAGTCTATGCAGGTCGCTCAGAATTATTAACTCGTTTAAGCAATCCTTTTAATTTAAGGATTGCACCTGCAGTCTCTGACTTATTTTAAGTTTTCTCATGGGGTCAGGTCT
>CAZVHL010000055.1:0-2072 GCA_964626925.1 uncultured Nitrospiraceae bacterium | reverse complement strand
CCTGACCCCATTCTTACATTATAAATTTAGGTCGATGCCAAACTCGATACAATTACAGGAACTCCGACACCCATAGTAGAAGAGATGGATATCTTCTTAAGATACCTCCCTTTACTGGATGATGGCTTTGCCTTTTCCAATGCTTTTATTACTGCCTTGGCATTATCAACAAGTTTTTCTTTATCAAAAGATAACTTACCGATCGATACATGTATAACACCCGCTTTTTCGGTCCTGTAATCAGCTTTTCCGGCTGTTATGTCTTTCACTGCCTTTGACACATCAAAAGTGACTGTGCCTGATTTCGGATTTGGCATAAGGCCTCTTGGTCCAAGCACTTTCCCGAGTGTACCAACCATCCCCATTACATCAGGGGTTGCTACAACTTTATCAAAATCAAGCCATCCGGACTGAATTTTTTTAACTAAATCTTCAGCTCCCACAAATTCAGCACCCGCATCTGAAGCCTCTGTAGTCTTCTCTCCTTTTGCAAAAACAAGAACCCTTATTTTTTTCCCGAGCCCATGCGGCAAAACAACACTTCCCCTTACCATCTGTTCAGACTTTTTCGCATCCACGCCAAGATTAACAGCCATCTCAACTGTTTCATCAAATTTAACATGTTTTAACTCTTTTAATAGACCAACAGCTTCCTGAATGTCATACTGACTTGTCTTATCTATCTTTTGTCTGGCATCAATATGTTTTTTACTCATTTAAACCTCCAAATCGTCCGCATGGGGTCAGGTCTTGAAATTTGATATGTCAAATTTCAAGACCTGACCCCATACTCTAATTTTCCTGGATCTCCACGCCCATACTCTTGGCAGTGCCCTTTATAGTCTCCATGGCATGCTCAACATCGATCGCATTGAGATCAGGCATTTTTGTGCTTGCAATTTCCCTGATCTGATCCATCGTAATTTTACCTACTTTTTCCTTGTTTGGCGTACCTGATCCCTTAATTATGCCAGCCGCTTTTTTAATTAACTCCGAAGCTGGCGGAGTTTTCAGGATGAACGAAAAAGACCTGTCCTTATATATAGTTAGCACTGCAGGAATAATCGTATCCCCCAGTGCCTGCGTCTGTGCATTAAAAGCCTTACAGAAATCCATTATGTTAATCCCATGAGGACCTAATGCCGGACCAATAGGCGGAGCGGGATTCGCCTTCCCAGCCTGGACCTGTAGTTTCACCATTGCCATTACTTCTTTTTTAGCCATTTATACCTCCACCTTTGTTACGCCTTTTCTACCTGAAAATATGTCAATTCAACCGGGGTCTGTCTACCAAAAATGGTTACCATAACACGTAACTTGTTGTGATCTTCATCTATATCATCGACAAACCCATTGAAATTCGCAAAAGCGCCATCAATGATTCTTACAGACTCACCTCGATCGTATTGTGCTGTAGCCTGTAACGCAGGACCTGTTTCGATCTGCTGGATAATAGTGTCAATTTCTTCCTGCGGGATTGGCGTTGGTTTGTCACTCCCAACAAAGCCGGTAACCCGAGGCGCACTATTCACCATATGCCACGTTTCATCATTTAACTCCATTTGAATAAGGATGTACCCAGGGTAAAATTTCTTTGACAGTTCCTTTTTCTTCCCTGACCTGACCGCAATTACTTTTTCTGAAGGAATCAAAATCTGAGCAATTTTTTCGCTCAGTCCGCGTCTCTTGGCATTATCCTCAATCACGGTTTTCACTTTTTCTTCATAACCCGAATACGTATGAACTACATACCATTCTAATGACATAATTTCTCCTACTTTATAACCATACCTATAATTTTAGAAAGCAGCATATCGATCATTCCCAGAAATACTGCAACAATTAATACAAGAACCACTACAATTTTTGTGGAACCGATTACTTCCTCCCGTGAAGGAAACACCACTTTTTTTAACTCAATCTTAACTTCCCTGAAAAAGGTCTTTATTTTACTAAACATAATGTTCGCCCCGATTAATTCGATTTAAATAAAAATGGCAGGCCAGGAGGGATTCGAACCCCCAACCATCGGATTTGGAGTCCGGCGCTCTAGCCGTTAGAGCTACTGGCCT
>CAZVHL010000054.1:0-9130 GCA_964626925.1 uncultured Nitrospiraceae bacterium | reverse complement strand
ACCCCGAAAATGCCTTGGCTACCTCACTCCAAATGAGGTATTTTTCGGAACAACCAAAATTGCACTTACAAGTTGAATTCAGGAATTATTACAACGAGACCTTGATGATCATCGGGTTTCAACAAGATTGATTCCCTACATTTTAGAAAAACAATCTACAGGACCTGCCTTTTTCCCTCCGATTGTTGCAACAATGCTACCGTTTCGTGAAGGTGAACCAGTTCAAGAATTTCCGAAAGCGAAAGACGGTGGAACAATAAAAGAAGATTTTGGTAATTGGAATGAAGAAAAATACAAGGACTCAATGTCTGTTAAGCTGTTGGCATATGAAGATGGGAAAATACATCCTCTAAATCTTGGGAGACTTGAGTGGAATGATGTAAATACAAAATTAGTGGTTTTAGATGGACAGCATAGAGCCATGGCATTATTAGCTATACAAAGAACTTTGAAAAGAACATGGGATGATAGTGGAAGGGGCAAAAAATATAAACATTTCTATGAAGATAGAGTTAGAGAATACTTAAATGAATTAGGCGAGGAGTTTAATATTGAGGGAATCGAATTTCCAGTTACCATTTGCTGGTTTCCAGAAGTAGATGATCAACACAAAGCAGCAAGGAAACTATTTGTTGATGTAAACAAAAATGCAAGAGCACCGAGTGAATCGAGATTGGTGCTTTTATCGGATACAGAAATTATTAATATTCTTACTAGATCGCTCTTAAATGAAATGCGAAAAGTGAAATCTGTATTACCGGTATATATTATCGAATATGATAATCCTAAGGATCAAGTAAAACCAATTAAAAATACAGTAGTTGCTAGTTTAGATATGGTAAAAAACGGTGTTCTAAGATCCGTATTTGGACCAAGTGGTTATATAAATAATGTGTCAAAAACAATGACTGGACCTAAGAATTGGGGGAACAAAAATGAGTATTTTAGATCTGAGCTAGAATTGGATAAAATATTACCAAAAAAGATTAAAATGGATGGCGAAGGTAAATTTGATAGGAGTAAAATACTTAATGACAATTTTCCTAGAGAGGCAATTGAAAAAATTGAAGAGAAATTCATTAATACATGGGGTAGTGCGATATTGGTTGTGTTAGAAAAACTGTTGCCTTATTCAGCACATGTATCTGCTTTAAAAGATATAGAAAGTGATTGGGACCCGACAGAATCTGGTAATGAACTGGCTAAAGAAGCATTATTTGAGGGATTGGGCGTTTACTGGACCCTGAAAGATAGTTATGAGCATTGGAAGGATTTAAAAAGGAAAACGGGTGAAAAAGGTACGGCTGAAACTGAAATAGTTAAGGCTTGGAATATTATAGAAAAGCAAGAGGATAATTTCTTTAACATACGATCATTGAAATATTTAGGAAGCGAATCCGATAAATCGGTACTTTTGTCGAATAAGGCGTTCCGTATCTATAATACACATGCATGCTTTTTATCCATTATCATGACTATTGCAGCTTTAAAAAATAGACTAAATAAGCCAATAGACGAAATAGTAGAGCTGACGAATTTAATAGTGGGTGGTTGGAATGTTTATCTTTCCAGCGGAAGTGAGGAATACAAAAATATGCTTGTACTTCTGAGAGATGAAGTAAAAGCACCAATAAATAAGATTGGCAAGATGGACTCAACAGATTCAGTATACTACAGATACTTTTGGCTAGAAATGCTATGTTCTAATATAGCTAAGAAGCATTGCAAAAAAAGATTGGATTACAAAGAAGTAGAAAAAACAAGGAACGAGGCAAGGACTTTATACAGAATGAAAGTAATAAAAGATCTAATGCGCTCCATTAGGAGTGCAAATAATGATTGGACGGATGACAGAATTAAAAAATCAGCAACCAAAAAGGCAGACAAGCAAATATCGAATGCCTTAAAATACTGGTTCGGAATAGAAGACCCCCAATACAAAGCATGGGTAGAAAAGGAATATGTAGAGGATGCGCAGGAAGTTGACGATAATGGCGAAAATAATGGTTAAATATGATTATTTACAAATAAAACTATTAGAGAACCACGCGATGCGATTGAAAATATCCCTCTATGCAAATGTAGTTTAAGCTGGTCACGTAATATGTGAGGTTCGGTGCTAAGGTTATCTCTTCGGCACCGAACCTTTATCAAGGCCAAATAAATCTCATCGTATTCTCCTCCAAACGTTTTCCAAGTCATATCAATTGAACTATCTGTCTTTATATCCGCTGCTGGTGGGACTGAAGGATCAGCTAGGGAAATACATAAGGCCCATCTGCAGAGGGTATTCCAGTTCTCGATGCCAGTTTTTCTCTTTAAGGCAATAAGTTTGTAGCGCGCTTCCTCGGATACTTTGACATGCTCAATACTCATTAATTTTATCCTTCCCAAAAATACCCAGGCTCAATAGTAGTTGACTCAGTTCGATCGCTAAACTTCAAGCGATACTGGTGACCGATAAATTTATTTAGTTTTCCGTAGTATTTCTCATTAATCTCCTCATCAGTTGAAAGAAGCAATACCTGATGGCTAGCGAAAGGAAAGTATCTCTCAACAAGATGTTTCCTATGGGATGAATCAAGTCGCCCTAGGGGTGTGTCTATAATTGTTGGTAGGGGGCGTCCAGAGGTGCGAGCAAGGCCCCATAAAATCGAAATAGATAGGAGTTGTCGCTCACCTGCGGAAAGCCTATCTGGGGGGATAATTTTCCCGTTCTTCTGCTGAAGTGTAAGTGATAAGTCATCAGGATTAATGCTAACATTCGTAACCAGGGATTTCTTCCTATACAGGTGCCCTAGACTTTCAAGGATGTTATTTTGTATCTGCTGAAGATGTTTTTTCATGATCCGATCGCGGAAAGTATAAAGAGATTTCCTGGCTATTGAAGAGGTTCTGATGATTCTGTTGACATCTTCATTTTCAAAATCAGCTTTAACCTGATATTCAATTTGGGAATTCAGTCTGTTTTGAGCGAGTTCAAGTTTGCTTGCAAGTTTGCGCAGCTTCTCCTCGATTTTTTCGATTTCAATTGAGGATCTCAGGGCGTCTTCTTTTAGCTCATTACGTTTCCTTATTAACTTGGCAATTGACTCTTCATCAGGGATACTCGCAATCTTTTTCTCCACCACATCTAACTCATTGGTGAGTGCCTCAGCCTCTTGAGCAAGTTTTATAGATTGTTTTTTGAGCTGGTTCAACAAACTTCCGTTTAAAGCCCTAACCTGTTCTCGCGCACTCAGATTGAGACCGAGGTATGAGTCAGAGATAATCTCTGATGAACGCGCTTGGCAATCCTTTTGAAAAAGTCTTTTAATGTTTTTTATCAGTTCTTCTTCTGTACCCTTCTTCTTAAGTTCCTTAATGATAGCTCGGTCCCGCTTATTTAAGGTTTCAACAACAACTTTGGTTCTTTCAGACGCCTCCTCCCTTCTATCCTGTTTTTCAATACTTTCAAGAAGATCTGTAACCAGCAATAAAGGTGCAGGACCAGCAGCAAATTCTCTGAGCTCCCCGTCTTTTGCATCCAGGGAATTCCTGAGCTTTTTCTGCTCGGCCTCAAGTGCCACTTTTTGCTCAAACAGTTCTCCGCCCTCGGCACGAAATTGATCATCAATAGAGATCAGTTCCTTCTCAAGTAACACGACCTTATTATTTAGCTCTGCTTCCTTCTGAATAAGCTTGGTTTGTTCATTCTCCAGGAGTGTTACTTCATTCTCAGCTTTTCGGATCTCCTCAATTTCTTCCTTACTTTTAAGTGAGATATTCTTTCTTTTTTCAAGTACGTTAAGGTCCGTCATAAGGACATCTACTAAGTCTAAACCTAAGAGGGCTTTGATTGCTTTGGACAGGATCTCCTGGCAGTTTTCAGGGTCTGCTAGAGTTTCAATCTTCTCGCCATCAAAAAAGAATAACTGGGAGATTCGTGAGGGAATGAATTCTTCTACTTGCTCATTCCAAATATTGGTCATCAGTTTCTCATATTCGCCATCCCTGTACACCTCTACCCATTCGTTGGGACTTTTACCGTTAAAGGACCAGGACCTGTGGATTTTAAATGTATGCTCCTGTCCTTCGGAGAAGTGCCTAAAGTCAAGAGTAATTGAAGCCCCATCGGATGGATTTACAGTATGGTTTATACACCTACGAAGGAAATCCCCATATGAAAGATCCCCTCTATTGGAACAGTGAGCCAGTTTTCCGTATAGACATAATTGTATGGCATCAAGGAGGGTTGTTTTACCAGTGCCATTGAGTCCTCCAAAAAGAATTATAGGTTTTTTTGGTGACGGAGGTGCCAATTCAACAGTTTGCTCTCCCTTAAACACTCCAAAATCATGAACAGTTAGCTTTTCGAGAATCACAATAAAATCCTTTATTGTTTATCAGTAATGGCCATTTGTTTGTATTGACTTTCTTTAGCTGCACCCAGGGCTTCATTCCTTCTCCTTGCCCTATCAGTAGCGTCATCTTCGTCCTCATAAAAACTTCTTCTTATGGCATCTTCTATTGCTCCAAATAGGCCAGAGCGTTTAGCTAAGGCCCTGTATCTGATCTCTACGTTTAGTAACTCACGGACCATTTCGAACTGAAGATCTCCGTCGCAAGCTTCTCGAAGGATATTCATCTCATCTTTGCCGAAAATAGTGTTGTCATCCAGCTGTTTACCCGGATAGGGCTCTCCAATTATATCCTCGTAAATTCCTGGTAGATTGTCCTCAAGTTCGTGTTTCTCAATGACCCAGATACGCCTGATTTCTTCTAGCTCAGGGATAGTGACCAACTCAAGGTCCTTAACGTGTTCCGGTCCGTTTTCTCTCATCCAAACTTGAGCTTCCAATAGGAGTTTTAGGAATTTTTCTCTGTATTTCTGCTTGTAAGGACCGGGAATGGGACGATCATAAAACAGTTGAACCTGACCGCTCATGCGTCTGAAATCTCGCATGTGACGGTCGTTACCGACCTGGAATTGGTCCCGGATATCCATAAGCGGCAACATCCACTCCTTTTCTTCATCGTTTTGTATCATGGCTGACATAGAGTGGTCCTTTGTAACTAACGTACATGTCCAGCATCCAAAACGGCTGTTCCCGCAACTTGGAGTGTTAGTATCAATAACCAGGGGACACTCCCCATCCGGTGAGGCTCCCTGATACATAGTTAAAAGGTCCTTGTTGTTATATTCCCACGGGTTTTTGAATTGCATTAGATATAGCCAAACATCATCGTTAGTCCATTCTTCGATGGGCGTAAAAACATAACTGTTGGGCAATTGTGCGTTTGGACTTAGGCGCTCTCTTATCCTATGTTTTTCTAGTTTATCCATGACATTTTTACGCTTACTGCTCTCTTTCTTGCGCATGCCCAGGATAAGTATAGTTTCACCGCTCGATTTAACTAAGTCGGTGATGAACTTATTCGAGGGATAAATCTTCATTCGAAGAGTGCACCACCGGAATTTATGGCGGGGAGCTGGGTATCCTTTTCCGAGAAGATTTACCCAAAATGTGTCTACAACCTCAGGTGTTAAGCGATGAGCAGTTAAGGGCAATCCCTGTTTTTTAGCTGATTTATTCAATGATTTTAGGGAACTATAAACCCAATCTGCAACGACAGGGTTTTCAACAAGCGTATCTGTACTGATTACGTGGACAGGTTTGTTCCTCTGCTTCTTGGGAAGTCCTAACAGAGCTAACCATACGAGCTGCAGGACAGCAGTAGAATCCTTTCCCCCGCTGTATCCAACGACCCAGGGATATTCATCAGCTTGATAGAGCTCCTGGATCTCCTCAATTAGATGGTCGATGGTTTTTTCTAGGCCTTGTTCAGTAAAAGCAGAATGCTTGTTCTGAGTTGGAGTCTTAGTACCCATTATTTACCCTTCATAAACGAGTTTTCCGTTCTTTTCTCCTCAGCTGAGAGCGGAAGATCAAGGTGTTGCTTAATGGCAGTGGTTGTTAGAATAATGTTAACCCTGGCTTTGGAAATCTTTCCACCGATCATGGACCGTCCTTCCCAAAGGTCGGTATTGGATCTCGAGAAATCGATCTTTTTGAGCTTCCTAATAACTTTCTTCCAATCCGTGTTTGCTCCCTTGAATAAGCCAGAGGTAGTGTCTTTGAGCAGTTCGTTTCCGATTTTTCCGATGGCCTGGAGTATGATCCCATAGGTATGAATGAAATCATCACGGACTTCGCTAGCTTTTAGCTTGCCTTCTTGAACTTGCTTCCATTCTGGAAGCTGTTTTCCAACCTCCTCCCAAAATGTAATAGCAAGATCCGCACCCTCCTCTAGAGTCAGATCTTTAATACCCTTTATGAGGGCTTTGTTGGCATTGTGAATATTGCTTAGGGTAAATAACTTTCTGGATCTTTTTGAAAGTCTGTTTTTTTCCATTTCAACTAGACTCACAAAAGGTTTAGCTTTGAAAGAAACTATTTTAGCTAGGGCTGACATCTCATCGCGATGGTCATAAAGAATACTAAGTGAGGTATCTGGTCTGATAGTGTATCTATTTAGGTCTGCAAACATCTGTTGGCAACGCTCAAGGGCGATATCCAAGAAAAATACTACGGCGATCGTTTCATCACCCAACTCCGGTTTTTCCCGTAGAGCTTGTTCAATTGCAGCTCTTCTATGTTGTCCATCATTAATGATGAATTTGGCATCCATAGGAACGTGTAAAGAGCCCAAACGTCCGGTTGGATCTGTATCTTCAAAGGGCTCGAATTTGACTTGGGAATCAATGGAGGCCGTCAACGCAGAGAAGACATAATTATTTCGGTTATCCAAAATGTATTGTGCAATTATTGGAATTCTTGCCTTATTAAGATTACGCTGGGCCCTTACTTCGGGAACAAGCTCCACTTCGTCGAAGAGAAACATTCTAGGAATCAGCCTTAAAGGGCACATCGTGACATAATATTCTCGCTTGGCTTGTACACCCCTAATAGCTGGAAAAGAGTATCCAAATTTAGCTTCCACGATAGACTCCTGTTTGTAAGCAAAAAAGAGGTTTGTTGGTGCGGATGCAATATGTTATATTGATTTAAGTTCTGTATGTCAACTAAATTACATACATAATCATATATTATCGCAAACATTACACTTAACCTTGAAAAACAATGGGTTAACGTCCTTTCGATGAGGTAACCATGTCTGTTTATCTTGACTGTTGTGCAACCACCCCACTTGAGGAAGAAGTATTGCAAGATATGGTCCAATACCTTGCAGAAGATTACGGGAATGCCGGTAGCCGAACGCATTCGTTTGGTACACAGGCAAAAAAGGCAATACAAAAGGCAAGGGAACAGGTAGCCGCGGTTGTTGATGCCAAGCCAGAAGAGATCATTTTCACCAGTGGTGCCACTGAGAGCAATAACTTATGTCTTTTGGGGTTAGCTGAATATGGAGAAAAGTCAGGAAAGCGCCACATCATTAGCACTCAGTTTGAACATAAAGCAGTTCTGGAGCCGCTAGCTGAACTTCAAAAGAGGGGCTTTGACGTGACGCTCCTTCCCGTAACAAGCACTGGGTGGGTAGAACCTGAAGTTGTGAAAGAAGCTCTTAGGACTGATACTTTGCTTATTTCAGTTATGCAGGTTAACAACGAGACAGGAATTGTTCAGCCTATCGAGGAAATAACCGAGCTCCTGGAGGATCATGATGCTTATTTTCATGTTGATGGGGCTCAGGGGTACGGTAAGGACATACCGATTCTTCAAAACAAACGAGTAGATCTTATCAGTATTAGTGCTCACAAAATATTTGGGCCAAAAGGAGTGGGAGCATTGGTTGTACGGCGGAGGGGCTTTAATAAAGTTCCCCTGACGCCTATCCTTTTTGGGGGTGGACAGGAGAGGGGACTGAGACCAGGAACAGCTCCTGTTCCCTTGATTGTAGGCTTTGGTAAAGCTTCGCGGCTGGCCTTGGAGAGTCATCAAGAACGAAATGACGCCTGCCTTGGGTTCCGAAAGAAAGCCTTAGATGCTTTAGGTCCACTAAAACCAATGTATAATGGTGATCCTGATAAGATGATGTCCCATGTGCTGAACGTTTCTTTTAACGGTGTTGATTCAGAGGCAGCGATCGTAGCCTTGAAGGGCCTGGTTGCCATATCTAACGGCTCAGCGTGTACATCTCAAAGCTATGAACCAAGTCATGTTCTCAAAGCAATGGGGTTTGACGACGATAGAATAATGGGAGCATTAAGAATATCCTGGTGTCATATGACTGAGGATGTCGATTGGGTCAACGTGGTTGATGCAATAAATAGTTTAATGTAGCCTAGTGATCTTGGGGGTGAGATATGGCTATTCCAGATTATGAGACAGTTATGCTTCCACTAATGATAGTGATTGGTGATGGCAGAGTGCGCCGTCTTAGAGATGTAATTGAAGAATGAACCACATATTTTGATCTATCAGCAGGTGAACGTGAAGAACGGCTGAAGAGTGGTGCAAAGAAATTCGCTAATAAGGTAGGCTGGGCAAGAAAGTATCTTTTAGAGGCGGGGCTATTAGAGAGTGCTGGACACGGGATGTTGAGAATCACACACAGATGGCAGGAAGTTCTAAAAGAGTCGCCAAGTTTCATAGACAATGAGTTCTTGATGAAATTTCCGGAATTTATCAGTTTTAGGGACAAGGGCAAAAAAGAACTTTTGTTACCAGAGATAAACCCAGCTTTAAACTCCTTACTAAAGGAGTAAATAACAGTAGCCCATGGCACATCTTGGGGTCAGAGCTCAGATTCTCAGGTTTTGACCACACTTTACAAACCTCTCCTCAACAATATACAATCTACATTAGTTTCTGGGAGGAGATTGGGGATTCATTAATATAGTAAGTAGTGATGACAATCATTCCGCTTTTCTGTTGGTAGCGATTTATTCCTATTTTAAAAGGTTAAATAGGAACGGGTTGTTGCCCAAATCCCTGGTTTTAATGGGTTCAGGTTAGTCGATGTGGTAGAATAGTTGCAACTTATTTAAGGAGGAAGTTGCCTATGATGGGCCGTGAAGATCCGCCACAACCTTCCCTGTTTTACACTTCATTCAATCTCGATAAACGTGTTCGTTCCAACCACCCTTTACGCAAAGTATCCAAGGTCATCGACTTTGGTTTTGTGT
>CAZVHL010000053.1:1957-9324 GCA_964626925.1 uncultured Nitrospiraceae bacterium | reverse complement strand
CTCTTTGAACAATCTGTCAGAATCGACCCTCAACTCAGAGACGCCATAAATCTTTGCATTCAGGGTAAGGCACAGCCGTTAAAACTGTTTTTTTCCAAGCAGCGTGAAAAGAGCTACTCCGAGAATCATCTCCCCAGACTTTACCGCGACATGCTCAGCAAGAAGGATATGGATCAGAACAAAATAAAAACCATCACCAACATCCTGAATAACTTCCAGAGTATCGTATCTTTTAATTATGTACCTTTTTCAGGGGCAGGAAAAAGCAAGCTATATACAAATATTTCGGTAATGCACGATATCAAAGCACTGGAGCCGATAAAAGCCACTATGCCGGAGGTCTACTCCAGGATCGACCAAAAGGCATGCATATCTGATGCTGGCAAGCTTTATCTGCTTGATTCCATGAGAGGATATCAGAATGTCTGATACATTCAACAAAAACGACTACGATTGGATCAAGGAATTAACTCTCTACCCAACTACTCTCGAAAATTATTTAAAAGACCTTAAAGACACTTCAGGAATCACTGTCCCTGATGATCCCATTGAATGCGTTATATTTCAGGACAAAGCTAAAAAAGCGATCAGAAAAATTGCCCAGAGCAGGGGACATCTGCTTATGGTCGGCAGACCGGGGACAGGAAAATCAATGCTGGCAGGGATGTTTAATCATATTATAGATAAATCAATGGGAGATTATATCCGGCCCAAAAACGCTATCATAGCTTATCCGGGCAAAGACAGTAATCACGTCCGTTTCTCATATGAGAAACCTCAGGAAATCAATAATTTTATTGCGGGCCTAAGGCAGGAAATAGAAAATGCAAAAAACAGTGTTGAAGAGTTTTCTCTTGCAGATCAGATCGCCTCTGTTGTAAAGGTCAAGAAGTTCCTTCTGACATTAACTGTAGTGAGCATAATCACCGGTATTTTCTATGCACCGGCTTTTATTCTTACAGGTCTGGCAGGGATAGGGACAATTTTCATGTTTATGCAGGAAAACAATCATAAGGCGCAGGAAAAGGTCCAGCGGGAAATGCATGGCAACAAATCTGTCTCTTTAAAACATGTATCAGATATGCTGCCGGAAGTTCTTTATGACCCGAGGAGAGAAAGCAATCTTATGATAAGTGTGTCTGAGCCAAATTCTAAAAACATGAAGGGCGGCTTCAGACATGATCCGTATCAATCCGGGGCCCTTCAGACCCCTATTCACCAGAGGACCTTTCTCGGAGCTCATGCCAAAGCACCGATTATTTATATTGATGAGCTGAAGACCCTTATAAGGACCAGATATATGTCCAGTCTTCTCGAGATTATGCAGAACAAGAAATATTTTTTAGAAGGGGGAAAAAATACAGGCAGCGGTGCGGCAGACAGGTCAGAGAATCAACTGCAGGCTGATAACATAATAATCGCATGCTGTAATCATGATACATTACAACACTTGCAGACTGAAGGGGACGGTGCCTTCTTAAGCAGAATAGAGGACAAGGGAGAAATCATTCATATGGAAAGTTCAGTCCCGGAAACTCCGGAACATGTTAAGCAGGTCTCCCAGTATATTAAACAGGAAATCATTAATCTCCAGAAAGAATTCGATGATACATGGGGTGAGGTTATGGAAAAAGAGGGACATGCAGGTGTCAGAAGAAGAAGCGAGCAGATCTTCGGAAAAATGCTCCCTATGGATTACAAACTCAAAGCGCGTGATTTTTCAAGAAGCGCTGTAGTAGAAATCATCAAAGAGCTTCGATGCCGCAGCTCTGACGGCAGACTTAGCTGTATATTAAGACCTATAAACGGGATCATAAAGACTGCTGAGCTGGATGCAATAATTGACAATTCAGATCTCGTGGAACCCGGCCATATCAGAAAAGCTCTAAAAGAGCACCTTAGCCTGGAGGGTGAAATCTCCAAGGACATAATTGAACACAGAAAAGACCTCAAAAAATACATTACGTCGATGACAGACTCTATAGGCTATGTTGTCGGCCTTGCAGTTATACAGTCACGATCAAGCGGCCAGATGTTTGGCCTCCCACTTCCTATCCACTGCCAGATCAACACCGGGGGATCTGATGTGATTACTGCACCGGGCAAGCTTGGAGATATAGCAAAGGCTGCTGCTCAGAATGTAAGGGCTTCAATAAAGAACCTCCTGCGTAAGGTAGGCGCCCCTTATGTTGGGTATGAAATGCATATCGAATACATACAGGCACATGACGGAATTGAAGGAGACAGCGCCTCAATAGCGATGAACGTAGGTTTAATATCAGATTATATACAACAGCCTGTTACCCAGAAATATGGTATAACCGGTTCATTAACCGGCGAGATCATCCTTGCCGTGGGAGGGGTCACCGAAAAAATCAGGTCGATTATGGATACAGACCTTACAATGGAGGGGGCATGTATCCCCTGGCAGAACAAATATGATATAGAACCCCTGCTCGTGAACATGGATTTCGAATATGTCCAGAAAGATGCGGTTCCCGGTATCAGGATTTACAGGACCGAAGACAAAAAAGACCCCTTTGACATTTATTTCTGCAAGACAAAATACAATGCCTACAATATCCTTATGGGTTTAAGTAAAGAAGAAGTAGAAAACAGGATTACTGAAAGAAGCGGGAAGGACCTTGAATTCACGCGTAAGATGAAACGCAGATTTTCGGAAAACTGATCTACTCTTGATTAAATTAATTTTATAAATTAGAAGCCTCTACCCTGTTTTTCCCTCTTCTTTTCGCCTTCTGAAGGGCCTTATCCACCCTGTTTACCAGTTTGTCGATCGTGTCATCAATTTTATATGCTGCTATGCCAACACTTATAGTCGCTTTTTCCACTACATTGAAACTGTGATTCTCCACTATATTTCTTATCTTCTCAGCAAGAATCTTAGCCCCTTCAATGTTGGTTTCCGGAGCAATAATCATAAACTCTTCTCCCCCAAACCTCGACAGTATATCAGCCTTCCTCACATTATCCTTTATCAGCACCGAGATAGTAGTTAACACATAATCCCCTACATCGTTACCATACTCATCATTTACTTTCTTGAGATTGTCTATGTCAAACATTATCAGAGCAGGATCTTTTGTTGACTGACCTTTTTTATATCTCTCTGATCTATGAATTTCTTTATCAAGAAAGGTCATAAACATTCTTCTGTTATAAACTTTAGTCAAGGAATCTATCTCCGCAAATTCCATCAACCGCATTTCAAGCCTTCTTTTCCTTAGAATACCAAGCCCGGTAATAACTCCGAACATCACAAATAGAATCACTATAAGAACACGGAGTAATATGAGATGCCTGTCACTTTCCTGAAATAAGTATCCCCCTATAAACGTATCGATTAACCAGAAAAGTACAGCGACCACAACAGCTCCCGCTGTCATTTGGGTCATGATTATGATTTTATTTGTTGTTTTCGCTTTAACTGTTTTCATGCTGGTATTTACTTTAACCTATTGAAATAATATTTATTATTCCCTCCTCAAAGCACTTTCACATCACTCCCGGCACTCTGCTTACCACCGGAATCAAATCCTTTTCTTTCAAATTTCTCCCATCCTTTTTTACCCTTTATGAAGTCAAGCGTTGCCTTTATTCTCCACCAGACAGTCATCTGCCTGTATCCGAGATTCTCAAATATGGCAGCAATACCAAGTATTACAATTTCTTTTATGCCGTTGTAATAAATAAGCGATTTTCCTGTTGTGTCCGTTTCCGAAGTTTTTTCGGGCCATGCACTCATTACAACAGATAATACAGACAGGAAAATACCATAAACTATAGAAACAACAGTAAATAAATATAAATACGTCATATTTAAATTATCAAGATAAAAAAGCAGCGGCAGAGTTAGATATCCCAAAAACTCAATAGGCGCCCCGCACAGCTCAAAAAGGAAGAAATAAGGGAAAGCAAACAGACCGACACGGCCATAATTTTTATTAAAAAGCATTTTTCTGTGATATGTCATCGTTTCGATCAGACCCCTGTGCCATCTGTTTCTCTGCTTGGACAGAGAATTATAATCTTCCGGTGCCTCTGTCCAGGCAAGGGGATGCGGCACGTAAGCAATTCTTTTGTTGAGCCCTTTTTCCTTAATATACCGCTGCATTCTTACTATTATCTCCATGTCTTCACACACAGTTTCAACTTTTTCTCCAGTATATTCACGCGCTACCTTTGAATCAATAAATTTCGTAAGATATCCTCCTGTTTTCATTACTAACTCTTTATTGAAAATACCAAACACCCCCGAAATAATAAGAATTGATTTCATCCGGGACAGGGCGGTTCTCCCCATTGTAAATGAACGAATATATTCAACTATCTGAAACCTGACGATCCATTTCTTTGATAACCTGGGCTCTATAACCTTTCCATCTTCAACATGAGAGCTGTTAACAACAGCCACCTGCCCTCCTATAGCCACTATATCCTGATGGTCGAGTATTGATCGAAATGCCTGAAGAAGCGCTGCTTCATCTATGATTGAATCTGCATCAATCGACACAAAGTAGGGACAGAATGATGCATTGATGCCGGCATTTAACGCATCAGCCTTGCCGCCGTTTTTCTTATCAATGACAATAAACCTGCTGATATGTTCGGGAAGATCAGCATGCGAACTAAAACATGCCCTGACACGTGCTGTTGATATCCGCTCGATATAATCAATATCAGTGCGTCTCATGTTAAAGGCTTTTTTCAGAACTTCCAGTGTTGTGTCGTTTGATCCATCATTGATGATCACAATCTCGAGCCGGGGAAACTTCAGTTTAATCAGTGATTTTATAGATTCCACGATCGTCTTATCTTCATTGTAAGCAGGCACAAGAATTGACAAAGGAGGTGTAAACGGAGATGTCATAGCTATATCAAATCCCTCATATCCTCTGCTGATAACACCGCGTCTGACATCAGAAAATGCTATGGTTAGAAAAAACAGATTGATAGTATTAAACATAAGAAAGTAGATAATGAAAAAATACTCGATGAAGTTGTATAAATATTCTATGAAATACATATCATACTGAGCTGGATACAAGTTTATTTGCTTCTTTTCTGATCTCGGGAGCTGGATCTTTACGAGCCATTTCCAGGATATCCTGATTATTATCAGCATTAACAATCGATAAAACCCGTAATGCATGTAACCGTCTATCTTTATCTGAAGATTGCTTGAATATGTTAAACATTTCTTCCTTGCTGCAGAGTTCGTCAACAATTTTTATCGCTATTGTGTCCATTTTTTCATAATCTTCATAAGAATTGCCCGCAGCTATCAGGACTCCTCTGAGATAAGATCGGAATTCAGGAAACTTCGACGCTTTTGCCTGAAGAATACTAATTGACTTGTTAATGTCTAATTTCGATAAACTGACAACAGCCCGCATTCTTACAAACTCATCAATGTCCTGCATCGCGGTCTGAATAATTTGAAAAATTCTTTCCCCTCCAGTGTTAGCAATAGCATTTACAGTCGCTGCCCGTACACGTTCATTCGGGTCGTATATCAAGCCTTCCAGACGGTTGATCAGCTGTTTCTTTCTGAACTTACCTATCGCTCCTACTGCCGCTGCCCTGACTTCAGGATCAGGATCAGTCAGTAAGTTCATAAGAAATTTTACCGACCCTTTCTTTTGGCTTTTGCCCATAAGCCACGCCATTCCAATCTTTCTCATCTTTGTCTCAGGTACACTTCTGACCAGCTCAGTAACTTTTTCAGGGTCTCCTGACAGAAGTTCTGAAAGTGATGTGGTTACTGACTCCCTGAACTCCCTGTCAGTCGTATCCAGTACATGAAACAGGGCTTCAAGTGCCTTTGGCTTTTTGTACTTACTGAGCATCCCTGCTGCTCTGTTTCTGACATTTGGAGCCGGATCAGCAAGTGACGTTGAAAGGGCTGTTATAACTTCATCATCTCTACCAATTGCGGTCATAACCTCCATCGCCTCTATTCTGACGTCCGCAAAAGGGTCTTTCTTCATGATGCCGAGGATAGAGGTAAACAAATCCGGGGTGGCTATAATTTTGAGCATCTCAATAGCATTGATCCTTAAAACAGGGTCCAGAGATTCCTTTAATTTTTTTACCATTTCATTTGCAAATTCCCTGTCATTTTTTGCCAGAAGAAGTCCAACCTCAAGATTCCTTGATTTACGTGCCTTTATGCTTATGTCATCAACTATAGATTTAAATCTCTTGTCATCTGTTAACTTTCCAATTTCGGTTCTTAGTTCTTTGATATTTTTCTTCGCATAAAAATATTTCAGAAACATTGGGTCATGAAAAGATGCCAGACTGATAAAGGCAGCGGCAACTACCTTTGCAGAAGGATCGTCAAACATAGAAATAATTACAGGTTTGAACTGTTCGAAACCGGAAGCTCCTATTGCAAGGGCAAGGGCAAGGCGCACATTTTCATCAGGATCGTTGGCAAGAACCTTTGCTTTTTCCAGAAAAGTATCTGCTGTATCAGGACCAACACATGCAAGGACTATTGTCCTCACAGACCTTGCAGGGTCAAGAAGGGCTTTTTCAAAAATTGACTCTCGACCATGAAACCCAAATTTGGCCATTGCCTTAAATGCATTCTCTCTCAGATATTCGTCCATACTTCCTGTAAATTCAAAAATAAATTCATAAGAAGCGTCATCTTTCACTATTGAAGCTATTTCAAGCAAGGTAGCAAGCGCACTTTTTGAGAGTTCATAGAAATTAAACAGTTTTTTTATAGACTCGAAATTATCGGGTTTTATCGCCTCAATATACTCCACGATCTGCTGTCGTAGAGCATCCGATCCGTTCGGCATCAGCTTAAGAATATCACCAATAACCTCTGCTTCCATTATTGCGGAAAAATACTTTATAGCTTCGATCCTGACGTCTTCAGATGATTCTTTCAGTGTTGCTAGTATTTTTTCTCTCTCTGTCGTAATTCCAAGCTCTCTCATAACCCTGAGCGCTGTACTTCTTACTTTAAGGGCCGGGTCTAAAAGAAGCTTCTCTATTTTCTTCCAATGCTTCGTCACCTTAAGCATGGATAGGGCGCTAAGTGCAGACTCACGGGCAAGCGGATTTGGATCTTCCATTATGATCACTATGTCATCAGAAAATTCCCTGGCATCAAGTTTACCAAGTGCTTCAACAGCCGCCCTTCTGACCCAGTACTCATTGTCTTTCAGATTCTCTATCAGAAGAGAGACCGATTCATCAGCTCCGATAGTGCCAAGACTCTGTATGATTCTTGCCTTTAAGGTCCAGTCATCCGTGCTTTTGAGTAATTCAACAAGAGGATCTGTTGCTTCTTTTGTTTTTGCTTCTCCAAGGAGTCTGACGATCCT